>RKAY01000054.1 GCA_014846205.1 Collinsella aerofaciens
GTCCGATCCGATGCCCTTGAGCGTGCCGCAGACGGTCGTCGTGTTCTTCTCGCCGAAGCGCTTGGCAATCTCGCGCGACAGCTTGTAGGTCTGGCCCTTGGTCTTCGGGTTTTCCATGCCATCGCTCATTACAAAGCCCATGATGGCCACGGCGCCCGAGATGGCGCCGCAGGTTTCGGTCATGCCGCCCATGCCGGCGCCAAAGCCCTCGGTAAGGGTAAAGGCGACCCGGGGGTCGAGCCCGACGGCGGGCGCGAGCGTGCAGGCGACAGCCTGCGCGCAGTTAAAGCCGCGGGCGTGGTATTCGGCAGCCTGAGCCTGGCAGGCGATGATGTCGAGCTGGGCTGTATCGATTTGCTTCATCGTTGTCTCCTTGGTTACGGTGTACCCGCCTATGGTACCCGTGACGGGGCATGTAATCATTGAGAGCTTCATGTATGCCTCATTTTTATCTATCGAACAAATGCCTAAGGCTGAGACGAATGCCCCTGATCTTTTTGTCACATAACCTACTTTGGGAATGGGTTGAGAGGGGTGCGGGGTAGCGGTATCGTGAACCGAATAAAAACAAAACCCAAGTAAGGGAGTTGGATATGAGCGAGCAGACCATCGGTACTACATGTGTTCAGGGCGGCTATCACCCGGGAGATGCGGAGCCGCGCCAGGTGCCCATCTACCAGTCCACCACGTGGAAGTACGACACGTCCGAGCACATGGGCAAGCTGTTTGACCTGGAGGAGTCGGGCTACTTCTACAGCCGTCTGCAGAATCCCACGTGCGATCTGGTTGCCGCCAAGATCTGTGAGATGGAGGGCGGCACCGCTGCGATGCTCACGAGTTCGGGCATGGCCGCGAACTTCCTCGCGATCTTTAACGTGGCCGGTGCCGGTGATCACGTGGTCGCGAGCTCTGCTATCTACGGCGGTACGTATAACCTGCTCGCCCACACCATGGGCCGCATGGGCGTGACTTGCACGTTTGTCGCCCCCGACTGCACCGATGAGGAGCTGGAGGCCGCCTTTCAGCCTAACACCAAGCTCGTCTTTGGCGAGACGATTGCCAACCCCGCCCTTGCCGTGCTCGATATTGAGCGCTTTGCCAAGGCCGCACATGACCACGGCGTGCCGCTGATGGTCGACAACACCTTCCCGACGCCCGTGATGTGCCGCCCCTTTGAGTGGGGCGCCGACATCGTTACGCATTCCACCACCAAGTACATGGATGGACATGCTGCCTACCTGGGCGGCGTGATCGTCGACCACGGCCAGTTTGACTGGATGGCCCATGCGGACAAGTTCCCGGGTCTCACCACGCCTGACGAGAGCTACCACGGCGTGACCTATGCCGAGAAGTTCGGTCGCGAGGGTGCCTTCATTACCAAGGCAACCGCTCAGCTCATGCGCGACCTCGGCCCCATGCAGAATCCGCAGGCGGCGTTTTTCCTGAATAGCTCGCTCGAGAGCCTGCACGTGCGTATGCCGCGTCATTGTGAGAACGGCCTGGCCGTTGCCAAGTTCCTGCAGAGCCATCCCAAGGTACGCTTCGTGAGCTATCCGGGTTTGGAGGGCGATAAGTACTATGACCTGGCTCAGAAGTACATGCCCAACGGTACCTGCGGCGTCGTGAGCTTTGGCTTTAACGGTGGTCGCGCGGCGGCCGAGACCTTTATGAAGAGCCTTAAACTCGCCCAGATCGCCACGCATGTGGCCGATGCTCGCACCTGCTGCCTGCATCCCGCTAACGCTACGCATCGCCAGATGAACGATGAGGAGCTCATCGCCTGTGGCATCTCCGCCGACATGGTGCGCCTGTCGTGCGGCCTCGAGGACACGGCCGATCTGATTGCCGACCTTGAGCAGGCGCTCGAGCAGTGCTAGGCTAGCGTTCGCATAAGTCGCCGATGCCGGTAGATAGCTTCGACGACCTTTACGTTCCGATTCCGTAGGCGGGACCCCAATCGCGACTGTTCGCAAGCGATTGGGGCCCCGTTTTTGCGTTGCACCACTCGAAAGGATGGATATGGAGAAAACTGCAGAGCAGCTGCGTCGCGAGCGCATTGCCCTAGAGGGCGACACCCATGGCAAGAACAAATGGGCGATTCTGTTTACCGTGCTCATCATGACGTTTATGGTGTGTCTGGATTCGACCGTCGTGACCGTGGCGCTGCCCGTGATGCAAAAGGAGCTGGGCGTGGGCCTCGATCGCATTCAGCTGGTGAGCTCGGTGTATCTGCTTGCGACATGCGTGGCCATGTTGCCGTTTGGCCGTCTGGGCGACGTGCGCGGCAAGGTGGGCGTATTCCAGCTGGGCGTCATCGTCTTTACGGTCGGCTCGCTGCTGTGCGGCCTTTCGGCCTCGCTCGAGGTTCTTATCCTGGCACGCATTGTTCAGGGTGTCGGTTGCGCGGCGGCCATGGCTAACAACATGGGTATCATCACCGAGTCGTTTCCGGCGCGCGAGCGCGGTCGTGCCATGGGTATTCTCGCGACCTTCGTGGCCCTTGGCATGATGTGTGGCCCCGTGCTCGGTGGCATGCTGGTGGCAAACTTTCCCTGGGAGAGCATCTTCCTCATCAACCTGCCCATTGGCGTCATCTCGTTTATCGTGGGACTCTACACACTGCCGCATGTTAAGCCGGAGGCCGGCGAGCGCCCCATGTCCCTGATCGAGGCTGCTCGCCGCTGCTTTGCAAATTCGGCCTTCACCATCAACCTTGCTTGCATGCTCATCGTGTTCGTTGGTATTGGCGCATCCGAGTTTATCCTGCCGTTCTATTTTCAGGACGCTCACGGCTTTGGTTCCGACATCTCTGGACTACTCTTTTTGGCGCTGCCGATGGTGAATGCCTTTATCGGCCCGCTTTCGGGTACGGTTTCGGACCGCGTTGGCTGCGAGGGCCCCACGGCAGTTGGCCTGGGCGTGTACGTATGCGGTCTTTTTGCGGTAAGTACGCTCGACGAGCACTCTTCCATCCCTGTGATCGTGTGCTGTGTCGCGTTAATGTCGTGCGGCACGTCGATTTTCCAGAGCCCCAATAACTCGCTGTACATGGGCTCGGCTCCGCGCGAGGCACTCGGTTTTGCGGGCAGCTTGGGCAGTTTGGCGCGCTATGCCGGCATGGCGCTCGGCATTACGGTAGCGTCGAATATCCTGTATGGGCAGATGAGCGTGGCGATGGGCGAGGCCGTGACCAGTTTTGTTGCAGGCCGTCCGGATGTGTTCTTGTTTGGTTTCCGTTCGGTGTTCTACGTGCTCATGGCTGTGGCCGCTGTGGGTTTTGCGCTCGCCATGGTGCGTTTGGTGAAGTTGCGCGCCCGTCATTAGTGCGCTGGGAGGCTGCCTGCCACGAATCGGGCCTATCTACTGGTCTTGCGGCTTTATGGTGCGATGCGGCTTGTGGGGCGGGCGGGGGTCGGTCCGTGGTAGACTATCGAACAACGTTTATTAATCGCGCGGTATCGTTGCCGCGAGAAGGGGTTGCGCCATGCAGGAGCTTGAGGATCGTATTCGCCATGACGGCATCGTAAAGGCCGGTAACGTCCTTAAGGTTGATGCCTTCCTCAACCACCAGTGCGACGTTGAGCTGTTCGACCACATGGGCGCCGAGTGGGCCCGTCTGTTCAAGGATGTCGAGATCAACAAGATCCTGACGATTGAGGCTTCGGGCATTGGCATGGCTTGCATCGCGGCTCAGCATTTTGGTGGTGTGCCGGTGGTCTTTGCCAAGAAGGCGCAGTCCATCAACCTCGACGGCGAGCAGTATGCCACGACCATCTACTCCTTTACCAAGCAAAAGGAGTACCCGGTCATCGTTGGCAAGCGCTTCCTGTCCGAGGGCGATAAGGTCCTGATCATCGACGACTTCCTGGCCAACGGCTGCGCGCTCGAGGGTCTTATCAAGATCTGCGAGGCTGCGGGTGCCGAGGTGTCCGGTATTGGCATTGCAGTGGAGAAGGGCTTCCAGGGCGGCGGCGATAAGCTCCGCGAGCGCGGCTTCCGCGTCGAGAGCTTGGCCCGTATCGCCGATATGGACTGCGAGACCGGCGAGATTACCTTCGCCTAAGCGCGCAACACAAGCGATTGGTATGCGATGCGACAAAGGGACCTTCCCTTTGTCGCATTTTTGTATGAGGGGAGGTATTGATATGGATGAGAACAAGATGGCATGGCGCGAATATGCGCGCTATGCCGAGATGTCGGTCGAGGAGTTGGCGCGCGATTGCGAGGTGCAGGTGTTTCGCGCGACGGGTCCGGGCGGACAAGGCGTCAACACGACGGACTCGGCGGTGCGCATGAAACATATCCCTTCGGGAATTACCGTGACGGCGCGCGAGAGCCGCAGCCAGTTTCAAAATCGTAGCTCCTGCCTGCGTAAGCTGCGCGCCGAGCTTGAGCGTCGCGGGCGTCCACCGCGCCGACGCGTAAAGACCAAGGTGCCTCAGCGCTCTCGCCAGCGCAGGCTCAATGACAAGCACTTCAACGCCATGAAAAAGGCCAACCGTCGCAAACCAGGCGGGGAGGAATGACCTTCTCAATAAGTTGCGGTGAAATAGGGACTGTTTTGCGGCTCTAGCTGCATAAACAGTCCCTATTTCACCGCAACTTAGGGGTGGCTAGCGGGTGGGGCGCCAGACCTGGAGGGCGCCGGCGAGGACGTCGACCTCGATGCGCGAGGCGACAACGGGCTCGCCGTCGGCCTGGATGGGGTAGTCGGGCTCCTCAAAGGTGAGCTCGGCGTGGCGGCAGCGGCGCATACGAACCGGCGGCAAGTTGGTGTGGTGGCCATCTTTGGCCGAGAGGAACATGGGCAGGGCAACCGCGCGGGGGACGGGGCCGCAGGCGTAGCAGACGTCGAGGATGCCGTCGCAGGGATCGGCATCGGGGCAGATGCGATAGCCCGAGCCATAGGTAGGGCCCAGCTGAATCGCCATGATAATCGCCCTCACGCGCTCGGCGGGCGCGCCGTCAAAGCTTACTGTCATGGGGTAGTTGCGATAGCGTAGGCCAAACTGCTCAAGTCCCGAGAGAGTGTAGAGCGGCGCGCCCGTCAAGCCGGTCTTTTTGCGCAGCTCGGTGGTGCCAAGGCCGATGGCGGCATCGATGCCGACCGAAAGCGTCTGGTCGTAGTACTCAACGGTAGCCTCTCCGCTGCCGCTCGCAGGGCTCCACGAGCGAATGCGCCCGATGTCCTGACGCTGCAGCTCGCAGGTGAGCAGCGCGCCAAAATCCTTGCCGGAGAAATCGTCGATGCCGAGCGTCTGGGCAAAATCGTTGCCGGAGCCCACGGGCAGGACGGCAAGAGCGGGGCGGGCGTCCTCCTTTTGCGTCATAAGCCCGTTGACGACCTCGTGGATCACGCCGTCGCCGCCGAGTGCGATAACGGTGCGATAGGCCTGAGCCTGCGCGGCCAGCTCCTTGGCGTGTCCCATACGCTCGGTCAACACCAGGTCAAACTGGGATGCGCGTGCGGTCATGTCCAAAAAGCGCTGCAGGCGCTCGGCAACTTCGCGTGCCGCACCCGACTGGGCGGCTGGGTTGGCGATGATGAGCGTGCGACCAAAATCAGTTGCGTGCATGGGGCGACTCCCGGCGTGTGACATGACAGTGCGGTCGCGCTCAGGTCGAATTGCCCCCGATTGTGGCTGCACGGCGATTATTACATCTACTCTATCAGGTCGTTGTGGCGCTCGATAGCATCCGCTACCGTACCGCCCTCATCCACAATAAGCGAACGGCGCTTGGGTGAGATAATGCGCTGGGCGGGGTACACGCCGCGGTGTCCGCCGGTTAGGTAGCTGATAAAGGCCACGATGACAAAGAACCCGGCAGCCGTGCCGTGGAACAGGTCGATGGCCATCATGCAGGTGGTGATGGGCACGTTGAGGCCGGCGCAGAACACGCCGAGCATGCCGAGAGCCGCCAGAAAACTGGGGTCAAGCCCGGTAAGGCAACCGATCCAGCCACCGAGTGCCGCACCGATGCCAAACAGGGGCGTGACCTCGCCGCCTTGGAAGCCCGCGCCCAGGGTAAGCGCTGTGACGACCAACTTGATGGCTGCGTCCGCCAGGGTGGTGTTGCCTGCAAATCCGGCGCCGGAAAGCCATGTGGAAAGGCCGGCGTAGTCCCAGGCGTCGAGGAGGGCATAGGCGGCCAAAACCACGAGTGCGCCTATGAGTGCGCGAACGAGGTAATTGGTGATAAAGCGACCGTACAGGCTTTTGACGGTTCGAACCGACCAGGCAAAGAGGCGTGCCGTCAGGCCGAAGATAATGGCGCTGATAACAACGATGACAACCGTCCGTGGTGTCATGTTGGGAACGCTGGCGATGACATTCGCTTCGTACTCGGTGCCCAGGGCGAGTGATGTAAAGTAGCCGGTAAACGAGGCGACCAGGCAGTAGATGCCCGCGGTGTAGTCGATCTTGCCGATAAAACACATCTCCATGCCAAAGAAAGCTCCGGCAAGGGGCGAGCCGAATACGGCGCCAAAGGCCGACGAGATGCCGGCGAGCATGAGGTCGTGGTGGTCATGCTTTTTGAGGTGGGCGAGGCTCGAGATGTTGCTGGCGATGGTGCCGCCAATCTGCACCGCGGCTCCCTCGCGACCGGCCGATCCGCCCGTTAGGTGCGTGAGCGTGGAGCAGACGAAGGTGAGAACGGCCATGCGCATATGGATGAGGCGTGTGCCCAGAGCGGAGTCGATGACCAGGTTGTTACCGCGTTTGGCGGCAAGGCCGTGGTTTTTGTACACCCATGCGGTGGCGATGCCCACAACGGGAAGCAGCGCGTAGACCCACGCGTGGTGCTCGCGATAGTCGGTCGCGATATTCAGCGAGACCAAAAACGCCCAAGCGGCAACGCCCATGGCGAGCGAGACGATGACGACGAGTGCGAGCAACTTGGCGCTTGCGAGTAGGTTGCGGGCGTTGCGGCGCGTGTCGGCAGCCAAGAGATGCTCGGAGCGGGTGAGCTGTTGCCTGCCGGCCATGATGACGTCGTTAAGGGAGAAGAAGCCGCCGTCGTCGAGCGGCTGGGAATGATCCTGCGCCTCGTTTGCGCTTTCGGGTTTGTCGGTAAAAGCCATACGTTCCTCTTTTGGGTTGCAACACGAGCATTATAGAACGTGCCAAACGTGACAAACCGGCAGGTTGGTTTCGGTTCTGTTTTGCGGCTTGCGGCCGACAGATGTATTCGAGAACGTGGGTCGTGTCGCCGTCGTGCGGCAGGGGATTATACTGAGATAAACATAAAAAATCGGCGCTTTTGTTGCGCGCCGCAGCATGCTAGAGGTGTATATGGCTGAGAAACTCATTCCGTTGGAGGAAGCGCAGTCGATTGTTCTGTCGCACGTTGCTCCGACCGATCTCGTCGAGATTCCCGTGTGGCAGGCCGCCGGTCTTCCCTTGGCCGAGGACGCGGTGGCCGATATCGACATTTCGCCGTTTGCCAACAGCGCTATGGACGGATATGCCGTGCGCTCTGCGGACTTGGCACAGGCATCTGGTGAGGCACCGGTGACGCTCGACGTTATCGGACACGAGGCCGCGGGCCATGTGTTTGAGGGCACAATCGGCGCGGGTGAGACGGTCCGCATCATGACGGGCGCGCCGGTACCCGAAGGTGCCGATGCCGTGGTGAAGTACGAGATCGTCGATGTGCTCGACGGTGATGGCAACGAGGGTTCGCGTGTGAGGTTCTCGGCGCCTGCCAAGGTAGGGGAGAACGTTCGCTCGGCTGCCGAGGAGGCCCATGCCGGCGATGTTGTGATGCACGCCGGCGAGGTCGTGGCTCCGGCGGGCGCGGGTCTGCTGGCAAGCGCCGGATACGCGAGCGTGAAGGTACATGCCGCGCCGCGTGTGGGCATTATCTCGCTGGGCACGGAGCTGGTTGCGCCGGGTGAGCTGCCGGCGCGCGGGCAGATTCGCGACTCCAACTCGTCGGCGTTGATGGCCGAAGCACTCGATGCAGGAGCCGAGCCCGTGTTCTACGGCATTGCGCCTGATGATGAGCAGGCGATTGCCGAGCTGGTGCATCGCGCCGTGCTGGAGTGCGATGTTGTCATTACGAGCGGTGGCGCCTCGGCAGGCGACTACGACTACGTGACGGCGCTCGTCCGGTGCGAGGGTGAGGTGCTGTTTGACCGCATCTCGATGCGTCCGGGCAAGGCCATCACGTTTGGCTTGCTTGGGGGTAAGCCCTACCTGGGACTTTCAGGCAATCCGGCCGCGGCGTATGTAGGCTTTGAGATGCTTGCGCGTCCGGCGATTCGCAAGATGCGCGGCTTTGCCGAGGGCGTGCGTCCCGTGCAGCAGGCGACGCTCACGCACGGCGTGAAAAAGCGACAGCATCGCCGCTTCTTCGATCGCGCCACGGTTTTGCGCGACCCCGAGACCGGTGAGCTGTTGGTTACTGAGGCTAAGACGCAGAATTCGGCGCTGCTTGGAACTATGCAGCGTTCGAACTGCCTGTTGCGTGTTGACGAAGGACCGTGCGAGCTTGCGGCGGGCGATGTCGTGGACGTTGTTCGCGTCGACCTGCCCGAGGGCGCCGTGTTGTAGGAGGAATGCTATGGAGCTGAAGATATCGATCGTGACGTGCTCGGATACGCGCGATCTTGCCCAGGACGAGGCGGGAGCCGCACTCGAGGAACTTATCGAGGCGCAGGGCTGGACGGTCGCCTCACATGTGGTCGTGCGCGACGACGCCAGCGAGATCGGTGATGCCATTGTGGAAGCCGCCGATGAGTGCCACACCAATGTCGTGCTCACCTGCGGCGGCACGGGGCTTTCGATGCGCGATGTGACGCCCGAGGCGACGCGTGCCGTCTGCGACCGCGATGTGCCGGGTATTGCAGAGGCAATCCGTGCCTACTCCATGACCAAGACGCGCCGTGCCATGCTCTCGCGCGCCGTGTGCATGCAGCGTGGGCATACGCTTGTCATCAACTTTCCGGGATCCACGAAAGCGGCCCGCGAAAGCTGGGAGGCCGTGAGCGACCAGCTGGAGCATGCGGCCCAAATGACGGCTGGCGGCGGGCACGCCAAATAAGCGCACTACCTGCGGCGGAGCGACCTCGCGAGTCGCTCCGCCTTTCTTATGCAGCGACAGCGCGGTACGTCCTGCGACTATCAGCAAAAGAAAATTATCAGACGAGAAATCTTTATCACTGATATTATTCGCACGAAAGTATAATCTAATTACAGAATAAAGCTCGCGGTGGGGTACCCGGGCACAAGGTCCGAAAGGGTTGAACATGTTCGATATGGTTTCTCGCCGCGGATTCGTCTCGCTTTCTGCTGTCGCCACTGCCGGCCTTGGTCTTGCCGGCTGCTCGGGCAACAATACGTCCGAGCCGGCCGGATCCGATGCCGGCTCCGCCAAGGCCTCTTCCAAGAAGGAAACCGTCGAGCTGCAGGTCTTTGCCGCCAACTCGCTCGAGAAGGCTCTGCCCGAGGTTCAGGAGCTTTACACCGACCAGACCGGCACCGCCTTTGCCGACACGCAGTTTAAGGCCTCCGGCGACCTCGTCGAGCAGATGCGTGCCGGCGCCACGGTCGATGTGCTCATCACGGCCTCCAAGGGCACCATGGACGACGCCGAGGCCGCCGAGCTCGTCGATGCCGACACGCGTGAGGACATGTTCGTTAACGACCTCGTGATCGTTCGCGCCGAGGGCTCCGACACCAAGGTCGAGGCCATCGCCGACGTCGCGAATCTGGACGGCAAGATCGCCATTGGCGACGCCAAGACCGTCCCCGCCGGCAAGTACGCCAACCAGGCACTGGCTTCCGCGGGCCTCTACACCGGCACCGAGGGCGACGACGGCGAGTATGCTCCCGAGATCGCCGACAAGGTCGCACTGGCCGATAAGGTGGGTACCGCTGCCGCCTATGTGTCCACAGGTGACTGCGTGGCAGGTTTTGTCTACAGCTCCGATATCTTCCGCTACGACGGCATCGAGGAGGCCTTCGTGTGCCCCGAGGATTCGCACAAGCCCATCGTGTATCCGGGCGCCGTTGCCGAGAGCTCCGAGCACGCCGACGAGGCCAAGGCGTTCATCGACTTCTGTCTGACCAACAGGAAGGCTCAGAAGATTTGGGCCAAGTACGGCTTTGAGCTTTCCGCGTAGTGCGGCTTGGCGCGATAATTCCATCGTTTTGTGTTTCACTCCGTCCTTGTATTCGCTTGGAGCTTTTCGTGCTTAATAGATTCCGCATGCTTGTCGCCTGTGCTTTGACCCTCGCGCTTTGCTGGGTGCCGGGATTTGCGTTTGCTGGGGACGCTGAGGACGGGGCCCAGGTTGCTGCGACCGCTCATGGGCTTTCCTTTGGGATCGAGGGTTTTGAGCGGTTGGCCAAGGGGACCGCTCGTGCCATGGAGGGCCAGCCTGAGGGCTACCGGTTTCCCGTTGACGAGGACGTGGACCTTGTAGTGGTGCCTGCTGCCGATCGCGTTGTGGTGTGGATATCGCCCAAGGCGGTCGAGAAGTATG
>RKAY01000121.1 GCA_014846205.1 Collinsella aerofaciens
GATATCTGATTCGCCGCCATAACGACCGGATCGCCCAGGGCCTTGAGGATATCGGGCATATCGAGGTATGCGCTTCGGTCGCCGCCCTTGGCAAGACCGGCATGATGCGCCTCGTCAATAACGACAAACCCGATACGCCCCGAGCGCGCAAAGCGGTCGCGGTGAATAGACAGGAACTCAGGCGTCGTGAGCACGATGCCGATGCGGCCCGAAGCCAGGCCGGCAAACACGTCATCGCGCGCTGCTTCCACGGTCTCGCCGGTCAGCACGCCGACGCCAATGCCGAGCGCAGCCATCGTCGATGAAAGATGATAGGCCTGGTCGGCAACGAGGGCGCGCAGCGGATAGACAAAGATGCTCGCACGCCCTCGAAGGACCGCCTCGCGCGCGGCGTGCACATGGAAGATGAGCGACTTGCCACGCCCCGTCCCCATAACGGCCAAAACGCTCTGGTGGTCGGCGAGCGCGTCGAGTGCCTCGACCTGCGCGCGATGTGGCTGGTTCGAGCCGATAAAGCTATGGATAAGCGAGCGCGTGAGCTCGGTATAAGAAAGCTGGGCGAGCGTCTCGCGTTTACGCGACTCCAAACGCAGGCCAGAATCCGCCGGCTGCACGCCGCGGCGAAGCTCGCATGCCGGATCGTCGATATTGGACGCCGCGGTATCGCGCACCAAGACATCCTTGATCATGAGCTTGGGCTTCACGCGTCCCTGCCAATGCTCGGCCACGGCCTCGAACACCAAGTCGACGGCGCTGTCGCAATTGATGAGCCTATCGATCTGCGGCACGCGGAACATGATGGCCGGCACACTCGCGGCGCCATCGGTCGCCACAAAGCGCATGTGCTCGCCGGTTTTGCCCACCACGGCGCGATCGCACATCGTCACGCCCTCGGCAGCCAGAAGCGGTACCTTATTGCCCTGGCCAAACGGCTCAAGACGGGAGATTTGCTCGATGGTCTCAATATTCAGCTCGGAGAGGTCAACAGTGGCGGCAACCTCGTCAGTGTCCTCAAAGTCCTCGGCGGGAAGCTCCGATAGCACGGCCGAAAGGCGACGGCGGAACTCATCGAGCTTGGATGCCTCGATGGTCACGCCCACCGCACCGGCATGCCCGCCGCGGCGAATCAGCAGGTCGGAGCAGCGCTCGACGGCGTCGAACAGGTTGACCTTGCCCACCGAGCGGCCCGATCCGCGTGCAACGCCGTCCTCGATCGAAAAGAGCAGCGCCGGCACGTGATATCGGTTGGTGAGGCGGCTCGCCACGATGCCTTTGACGCCCTCGTGCCAGCCCTCGCCGCCCACGACGATTGCGCGCCCGCCGTCATAAGTCTCCTCGACCTTCGCCATGGCATCGCGCGTAAGCTCGGCCTCGATCTCGCGGCGTTGGCGATTGATTTCCTCGAGCTCGGCTGCCAGTGCACTTGCTTCGATAGGATCACGGGCAAGCAGCAGGTCGAGCGCCAGCTTGGGATCAGCCATGCGGCCGGCAGCATTCAGACGAGGGATGAGCGAAAACGACAGGCCGTCGGCCGTAATGGTAGAAAGGTCGGCCTTGGCAAGTGCGGCAAGCGCGATATAGCCGGGACGGGCCGTCACGCGCATCTGCTGGATGCCCTCGGCGACCAGTGCGCGATTCTCGGGCGTGAGCGGCATCATGTCGGACACGGTGCCCAGCGCCGCGACCTCTATCAGCGAACGCCAATACGACGGCTTGCCCAAACGCTCGCCCAGGACCTGCACCAGCTTGAGTGCCACGCCGGCACCGGCAAGCTCGCGCGAGGGGCCCTCGCCCTCGAGCTTGGGATCGGTCAGGGGCACGCCCTGCGGCACCTGGTCGGACGGCTCGTGATGGTCCGTGACCACCAAATCGATCCCCAGGCTCTCCAGATAGGAGACCTCTTCCTTGGCAGCAATACCGTTATCGACGGTCACGATCAGGTTGGGTTGGGCGAGCTCGTTAACACGGTCGAGCGCCGCACGCGACAGGCCGTAGCCCTCGTCAAAGCGATGCGGAATAAACGGCGTGACGTCGGCGCCAAACGAACGTAGCGCCTCGGTCAACAGACAAGTCGACGTAATGCCGTCGACGTCAAAATCGCCAAAGACGGCGATGCGCTCGTGGCTGCGAATAGCACGCTCAACGCGGTCGGCGACGACCGCCATGCCCGGAATAACGAGCGGGTCCGCCCAGTCGCGATCGAGCGAAGGCGTCAAAAACAGCTGGCCTTCCTCGATGGATGTAATGCCGTGCGCAACCATAATGCGCGCCACCAGCCCGGGTATGCCCAGGCCAGCCGAAAGCTCCTTTTCGAGCTCGGGGTTTTGCTGAGCGACCGCCCAGCGATGCGTCGTCTTAAGCGATGACATAGGCACCCACCCCCGATAGGGGCAGGTCGCCGCGATACCTCTCACGGTTCATAGCGATGAGTCCTTTGTGTATGCCCGCTTCGGCAGGCAGATCTGTTGAACGGATTTATTATACCGTGCAGCGCGGACTCCAATCGCCGCAGCACGCCGCGGTTTCGGTAAACGATGCCGGTAATACCCTCGAAATAATCGAGCGTTTCTGACGCACGGACGCATGCGAGCGTCTAGCATATCCATTCAAAACGGATTCACGAGCAAAGGGAGTCACAAGAGCATATGAAGCAATGGGTTGGACTGGGCAAGTTTCTCGCGGGGCACATGCAGGTCATCGTTCCGATTTGCGTGACGCTCGGCGTGCTCTTTCCCCAGCAGATTGGCGTGCTCAAGCCCATCGTTCCCGCCCTGTTTGCCTTTATGACGTTCCAAGGTGCGCTCAGCAACACCTTTCACCAGGTTGCCGAGGTGTTCCGCCGTCCCCTGCATTTGATTTTGGCGTTATTTGTCTCGGCTGTGCTCATCCCCATCGCGGCGTATGCCATGGGCTCACTGTTCTTTGGCTCCAACCCCAACCTTGTCTGCGGCATCGTGCTCGAGTACAGCGTACCCGTGGCAGTCACTGCCTTTATGTGGATTAGCATGTTCGGCGGCAACGGCCCGCTCGCGCTCACCATCATCCTGACGTCCTCGGTCATCTCACCTGTGACGATTCCGCTCACGCTCAAGCTCCTGCTGGGCGCCACCGTCTCGATTGACGTGCCGAGCATGATGCAGAACATGGCCTTTATGATCGCCATCCCCGCCGTGCTCGGCATCGTAATCAACGAGCTCACGCGCGGATGGGGACACGAGAAACTCTCCCCCACGCTTTCGCCCGCCTGCAAGTTCATGATGATGGGTGTCATCGCGTCCAACTCCACCGCCATGAGCGAGTACGTGCTGCACATGAATGTTGAGCGCTTGGAAGTCGCCCTCTTTATTTTGGTCTTCGCCATCAGCGGCTTTGTCGTCGGTTTTCTGGTCGCCCGTGCGTTGCATCTGCCGTATAGCGAGACGAGCACCATGTGCTTTACCTGCGGCATGCGCAATATCTCTTCGGGCGCCGTCATCGCCACACAGTATTTTCCCGGCGAGGTCGTGTTCCCTGTCATGTGCGGCACGCTGTTTCAGCAGGTGCTTGCCTCGATTATCGGGCATCTCTTTGAGCGCCTAACCGGCGAGGAGCGCGCCAAACAGCGCAAGCGGGTCAAGGCCGGGCGCGACGCGATGGCACGCTAGGCAGCACACTTTTCGCAGGCGCTCGCCTTGCTACGCGAGCGTTTCCAGATGCGCGCGTAGGCGCTCAGCATCGATATCGAGCGTTGTCTCGGCATTGACCTGGGCCAAACGATAGCCGACAAAGTAGGGCGAAACCACCCAACGCGGCAGCGCCTTGGCAATGGTCCGGCCGTCCATGTGGTAGAAGAACAAGTTGTACGACTCCGCGCAACCGCCGTGGTGCTCGTGCAGGATATAGCGCAGGGCCACCTGAATCGCATCGGCAAACAGGTCCGCTTCGGCTTGGTCGCGAGCGTCGTCGCTGGCGGCGATTCCCTGTGGAGCCGAGACGTTGACCTCAAAGAATCCCATGATCGGTTCGGTTGAGATGTTGACCGAGATTCTCCCCCGCCGCCAAACATCGATGCCTTCAAAGTTGGCGGAGGTCAGCGCCGCATAGCCGTCCTCCTGTTCCAAGCCCACAATCTGCATGTGTGGATGGACGAGGCTGCCGCCCGAAAGCGGGCCTTTGTTCTTGTACATGAGCACACTGCGGTACTGTTGGGAATCGATCATCTGCTGCCAACAGCCCAGGGCAAACCGCATCACATGATGCAGCCCATCCGGTTCATAGGTCACCAGGTCGGCGTCGTGATTGGCCGACTCGATCAATACGGTCTGACGGGTGGCCCGCAAGGTCTTGAACTTATTCTCGAGCCAGATGCAGTCACTATCGCGCTCGATGATGTTGGCAAGCCCCTCCGTGTCGCAAAAGGGGCACGCGGTGCCAGGGCGACGATTATCGTCGGGCTTGCCGCTCGCCTGCTGAACGTCAAATACCAGCGCCACGGGTTATACCTCCAGCGGCACGATCTTGGTGCCATGGAGCTCGGAGACGCCTAGTGCCGCCGCGACCGCGTCGCGATTTGCCGTAGTGATGCCGCCGCCGGGAAGGATGGTCAAACGATCGCCTGCATACTCGATTAAACGAGCCAGGTGATCGAAATTATCCTCGATCGACGTACCGGCCGCGCCGCCATGCGTGAGGACGCGCGTAACGCCGCAGTCGGCAAGTGTATCAATCGCGTCGAGCTGAGCTTCGGGCGAGAGCTGGTCAAACGCCATATGGAAGGTGATGTCAGGGGACTCGCGCTTGCACTCCTCGGTCGCGCAGCCCGTAGCCATAACGAGGGCGCCGAGGGTGAGCTCGTCGAGCGCCCAGCCGCCGGCACAGGGCTTGCAGCAGCCAAAGACCAGGCCGTCAACGCCGGCGCTCACAGCAAGGCCCAGGTCCATCTCCATCATGCGCAGCTCGTCCTGGTTGTAATGAAAGTCGCCACCGCGCGGACGAATCATGCACATCACTCGCGCGTCATGCTCGTGAGCGTAGCTGACTGTAGCGCTGATAACGCCGGCGGAAGGCGTGGTGCCACCGACGGCGAGGTTGTCACACAGCTCAATGCGCCCCGCACCGGCCTCGATGGCCGCCGGCACCCGCTCAAAGTTCTCGGCACAAAACTCGTACAGCATAGATAGGCCCCCAAAGACAGCAGATGTTTTCCGACGGGCATTGTCACACATCCCCATGAAGTTGCGGTGGAATAGGGACTGTTTTGGCCTCTGGAGCCTTCATTTAGTCCCTATTTCACCGCAACTCAGAATGATCTCTTGGGAACGGCGCAGCTGGCCGAATAAATTTGCCGATGGTGAATGTTGCGCAACATGATTCGCGAATCTTAGGCAACCATGGCAGTATCGACATTCGTATCCAGAGGAAAGGATTGCCATGTTTAAGAGCATCCAAAAGAGCGGAAGGATCGCAGCAGTCGCCATCGGCCTCCTCGCAGCCCTGTCTCCACTCGCAGCCCCTCAAGCAGCATTAGCCGGCGGCAGCGTACCAACGCCTGAACTTGAGAAGTCGTATAGCTTTAAGGTCAGCAGCGATAACTCGTATGTCAGCACAAGCGACGATTCAAAGTTCGGCTATTTATACGATTACGATTACGATGAGGATGACGGTTACAACTTAAAGAGCATAACCCTCATCAATTTTAAAGACGGCAGTGCAAGCCCAGTTGCCATCCCGGACAAAAGCCTTGGATCAGCATGCCCCACATCCAGCAATCAGCTCTACTGGCAAGACGGCAATAATTTGGTCGTATTCTCTCCAGAAAATCATTCCCAAACAGCCCATCCCATCACTTCGGCCAAATATGCCTACACCAGTACAACCGTCTCTTACGACGGCAATAGGGCAGCCGTGGAACATTATGACAATGAATCTGAGCTTAAAAAAATCGAGATCTATGACCTTAAGTCTGACGAGTTAATTCAAACATATCAATCGGATAAAGATGACTCTTATTGCTACTACTCAAACGATATGAGCCGTCTCTATTTCTGGCCATACGATACTGAGAAAGGCATTGTTTCTCTTAGGGTTTTCAATTGCGATACAGGGTCAACGGAATTGAAAACAGTTAACGTTAAGAAAGACGATAGGTCTTCGGACATCGACTACATTCTCACCAGCTTGAATTCCGACGATATTTATCTTCAGAGCGACACTACACTAATAAAAGCAGACCGTGACGGAAACATGAGCGTTCTATTTAACGATGACGACCACGCTCCTGAATGGCCTGTTTCATACCCGTCGGCAGAGCTTTATGTCCTCTATACAAAGAAGGGGTCGAACGATCTTTTTGAAGAGGATGACGGGGATTACTATTTAAATGAAGAGGATGCGAATCTTAGTGTTTATGACCTGAAAAGCGACAAGATCATCAGCTCAATTGCATATCCCTTTGGCGATGGATATCTCAGCGATGTATCGCATGACGGCAGCATTCTGCTTGGAAAATACTCAGACGACGACAAGTCCTCAGCATGCCTAGTCGATGCTCAGACCGGGGCAAAGAGCGAGTTTGACTCTCATTGGTGCGACCACCTTTCGTTCATGAACGGCGATCGCAAGATTTTGGCAGCCTATTTCGACAATGATGACTCCTCGATACTTCATGTGAACATCTACAAGTCCAATATTCCCCATTCGCTGCCTGAGGATATTCTCTACTTTGTCCAGACTCACCTGCCGTTTGTTATTGGCGGTGGCGTGGCGATCGTCCTCATCATCGGTGGCGCGATCGTTATTCTTTGCATCCGCAAGAAGCGCGCGAAGGCCGCGAACGGTGCAGTAGCCGCAGCGCCTAAACCTCAGCGTAAGCAGCGTCGTCGTCAGAAGCGTGCCCAGCAGAACGCCGTAGCGCCCACAGCACCGGCCATGCAAGCAGCTCCAGCCGAGCCCGCCCGCTTCTGCCGTCACTGCGGAACCCCGCTCGTGCCCGAAGCCCAGTTCTGCCCAACATGCGGACAAAAGGTAGACTAGCGAACAAAACCCAATAGACCCCAACCACCAAGGCCCCGTTCCGAAACACTCCAGAACGGGGCCCATTTTGAAGCAAGGGGGTGGCAACCTAGTCGTTGGGGACGTTCTTAAACGACTAGTCATTCAAGAACGTCCCCAACGACTACCCCAAGTGCCAGAATCAAAGTAACGCCGCAGGCAGAGGACGGACAGCGAGCGGGCACCAGAGCGAACAAATTGGCATGAAAAGAGGACGGCATAGACCTTCTGGTCATACCGTCCTCTTTGAATGACAAGTTGTCGCTCTGGTGCCCGCGCAGCGTCGACTGGTCCGCCGTTCGTAGAACGGCGGAACCTCCTAGCCTCCGAGGTAAGCTTTGCGGACGTTGTCGTCGTGCAGGAGCTCCTGTCCGGTGCCGGTCATGGTGATCTTGCCGGTCTCGAGCACGTAGCCGCGCGTGGCGATCGAGAGCGCCATCTGCGCGTTCTGCTCGACCAGAAGTACCGTGGTGCCGGCCTTGTGCAGGTCCTCGACAATCTGGAAGATCTGCTCAATCAGAATCGGCGCCAAGCCCATGGAAGGCTCGTCGAGCATGAGCAGCTTGGGGTTGCTCATAAGGGCACGGCCCATAACGAGCATCTGCTGCTCGCCGCCCGAAAGGGTGCCGGCGACCTGGCGACGGCGCTCCTTCAGGCGCGGGAACTGCTCGTAGACGCGCTCAAGGCCCGGAGCAACCGTGGACTTGGGCTGCGTGTAGGCGCCCATCTCCAGGTTCTCCTCGACCGTCATCTGCAAAAAGGCGCGACGGCCCTCGGGCACCTGGGCCAGGCCCTTACCAACCAGCTTATCGGCGGGCGTATGGGTAATGTCCTCGCCCATAAACTTGATGGAGCCGGTCTTGGAACGCAGCAGGCCCGAGACAGTCTTGAGTGTTGTGGACTTGCCGGCACCGTTCGCGCCGATCAGAGCCACGATCTCGCCCTCGTTGACGTTAAAGGAGATGTCCTTGATGGCGTGGATGGCGCCGTACCAGACGTTGATGTTGTAGACGGAAAGCATCGGCTCTGCCATTTAGTTCTCCCCCTTATCCTGCTTGCCCAGATACGCCTCGATAACGGCGTCGTTGTTCTGGATCTCCTCGGCTGTGCCCTTGGCGATGACCTTACCAAAGTTGAGCACGCAGATGCCCTCGCAAATATTCATAACGAGCGACATGTCATGCTCGATAAGCATGATGGCAATGCCGAAGGTGTCGCGGATCTTGACGATGTTCTCCATGAGCTCCGCGGTCTCGGACGGGTTCATGCCGGCGGCAGGCTCGTCGAGCAGCAGTAGCTTGGGGTTGGTGGCAAGCGCGCGAACGATCTCCAGACGACGTTGAGCGCCGTAAGGCAGCGATCCGGCCTGCTCGTTTGCCAGGTGCTCCATATCAAAGATGGACAGCAGCTCCATGGCGCGCTCGTGGGCGGCCTTCTCGTGCTTCCAATACGTCGGCAGGCGCAGCACGCCCTCAAAGCCGGAGTAGCGCTCCTGGTTGTGCAGGCCGACCTTAACGTTATCCTCCACCGTCATGGTGTTGAACAGGCGAATGTTCTGGAAGGTACGGGCAATACCCATGCGGTTGACCTGGTAGACCGACTTGCCCGAGGTGTCCTCGCCGTCGAGCAGGATGGTACCGTGCGTGGGCTGATACACCTTGGTGAGCAGGTTGAAGACCGTGGTCTTACCGGCACCGTTGGGGCCGATCAGACCGGCGATCTCGGTCTTGCCGATAGTTAGGCTAAAGTCATCGACCGCCTTAAGGCCACCGAACTCAATGCCCAGGTGGATGCACTCGAGTGCCGGGCGCTCGCCCAGATCGCGGTCGGGAACGATGGCGCCAGAAGGATACGGGACCATCTTGCCCTTGTTGAACTCAAACTTACTGGGCATCGGCTGCCACCTCCTTCTTGGAAGCAAAGCGGTCCTTGACGCGACCGAAGAACGCCTTGAGCTGCGGGTTGTTGGTAAAGATCATGACCAGGATCAGCACGATGGCGTAGATGAGCATGCGGTAGTCCGAGAACTGACGGAGCAGCTCGGGAAGCACCGTGAGCAACGCCGCCGCGATGACGGAGCCGCGCATATTGCCCAGACCGCCCAGGACCACGAACACCAG
>RKAY01000095.1 GCA_014846205.1 Collinsella aerofaciens
CACAGGCTGTCGGTCTGGTTGCGGACCTCGACCTCTTCCTTCTGCTTCTTGTCCTCCTCGGCATGAGCCTCGGCGTCCTTGACCATGCGGTCGACTTCGTCGTCGGACAGAGCGGTGGAGCCGGAAATGGTGATCTGCTGCTCCTTGCCGGTGCCCTTGTCCTTAGCGGAGACCTTGACGATGCCGTTGGCGTCGATGTCGAAGGTGACCTCGATCTGCGGCACGCCGCGGCGGGCAGCCGGGATACCGGTCAGCTGGAACTTACCGAGCGACTTGTTGTCGCGGGCAAGCTCGCGCTCGCCCTGGAGCACGTTGATCTCGACGCTGGTCTGGTTGTCGGCAGCGGTGGAGTAGACCTCGGTCTTGGAGGTCGGGATCGTGGTGTTGCGGTCGATCATCTTGGTCATGATGCCGCCCATGGTCTCGACACCCAGCGACAGCGGGGTAACGTCGAGCAGCAGGATGCCCTCGACGTCGCCGGTGAGCACGCCGCCCTGGACGGCAGCGCCGTCGGCAACGACCTCGTCGGGGTTCACGGACATGTTGGGCTGCTTGCCGGTCATGGTCTTGACGAGCTCCTGGACGGCGGGCATACGGGTAGAGCCGCCGACGAGGATGACCTCGGTCAGATCGGAGAGCTTAAGCTTGGCGTCGCGCAGGGCGTTGGTGACAGGCTGCTTGCAGCGCTCGAGCAGGTCGCGGGTGATCTTCTCGAACTCGGCACGGGTCAGCGTGTAGTTGAGGTGCAGCGGGCCGGACTGGTTCATGGTGATGAACGGCAGGTTGATGGTGGTCTGCTGGGCGGCGGAGAGCTCCTTCTTGGCGTTCTCGGCGGCCTCCTTCAGACGCTGCAGGGCCATGGGGTCCTGGCGCAGGTCGACGCCGTTCTCCTGCTGGAACTTATCGGCCATCCAGTCGATGACGCGCTGATCCCAGTCGTCGCCGCCCAGGTGGTTGTCGCCCGAGGTGGACAGAACCTCAAACACGCCGTCAGCGAGGTCGAGGATGGAGACGTCGAAGGTGCCGCCGCCCAGGTCGAAGACCAGGATGCGCTGGTCGGTGCCCTGCTTGTCCAGACCATAGGCCAAAGCGGCAGCGGTCGGCTCGTTGACGATACGCTTGACGTTGAGGCCGGCGATCTTACCGGCATCCTTGGTGGCCTGACGCTGGGCGTCGTTGAAGTAGGCCGGGACGGTGATGACGGCGTCGGTGACGGTCTCGCCCAGATACTTCTCGGCATCGGCCTTCATCTTTGCGAGCGTCATGGCGCTCACCTGCTCGGCGGTGTAATCCTTGCCCTCGATATCGACGACGGCACGACCGCCCTGGCCCTCCTTGACCTCGTACGGCACGGTCTTGATCTCGGAGGTGCACTCGGAGTACTTGCGGCCCATGAAGCGCTTGATGGAGAACACGGTGTTCTTGGGGTTGGTGACCGCCTGGTTCTTAGCGGCCTTGCCCACGACGCGATCGCCGTCGGCACGGAAGCCCACGACAGACGGAGTGGTACGGTCGCCCTCGGCGTTCACGATAATGGTCGGAGAACCGCCCTCGAGGACGGCCATAGCGGAGTTAGTAGTACCAAGGTCGATACCAAGAATCTTGCCCATTAGAAATTCCCTCTCTCTTGTGCGTTTGCACCGACTCGGCGGTCTGCCGCGCGGTGTTTCGGCTTGTCTTTCAGGATGTAGTGTATCCCCTTATGGGCCGGAATATACAAAATCTAAGTCAATTCATATAAGATTTCTTATTGCTGAGAGTTTAGGTTCTCAAATACGCAGGTAGATGCGCTGATTGAGTTCTCGGCAAATCTATTGAGATCTATGTAGAGATGGCTAAGGTTTGCATCCGGGAGTGCCTGGGGCTGCCTTATGGAAAGCTCGTCCCGGTTTGAGCGTGGATTCCGGGTCGTAGTTTCCGTCTGAAGACCCAACCGGAAACCGTATCCCGTTTTGAGAGCTGATACCGGGTCGCAGTTTCCGCTAGCGGGCCCAACCGGAAACTGCGACCCGTTTTTCGGCCAACTAACGGGATGCCCTTTCCGCAGGCGCGCTCAATAGCTCAATATTTCAAGTCACCTTTAGCTAACATTTGCGCAGCTCAACGGCCCCACCTGCGCGTTTTTTAGTAAACCTTGGCATACTCGGCGAACGGTATGAAGATGCCGGTCAGAGGGTATTGCAAACGGTCGCTCCCGTGGTATGTTTTTGCCCGAATCAAACCGGCGCGCATCGCCTGTAGCGTCGGTCAACAGAGAGGAAACTACCATGGCTCATCCCGTAATTGATGCCGACGAGTGCATCGCTTGTGGCGTTTGCGTCGACTCCTGCCCCGCTGGCGTTCTGGAGCTCCAGGACGTCGCTACCGTCGCTGACGAGGACTCCTGCGTCGCCTGTGGCGCTTGCCAGGACGCTTGCCCCGCTGGCGCGATCACCGAGATCGTCGAGGAGTAACAGCTCCCCCACCTGCACACTCAAAAGTACACCGTGCACAAAAAGGAGGCCTCCGCATCGCCGCGGAGGCCTCCTTTTGTTTGTACAGGCAGCTAATTGGGGACGGGGCTACCTTGGCAGTTGCGGTGGAATAGTTCACGATTCATTGCTTAGTTGCCGATTTTAGGAACTATTTCACCGCAACTTATAAAGACAGCATCGGGTTAGGACAAATCATCCTCGTAGGGCATTAAATCGGCAAGGTAGCCCTTCTCCTTGAGCATGGCCTCGATCTCGTCGAGGGTTTGCTCATCCTCCGCCGCAATGCGATGGAAGTGATAGCCGCTCGTCACCGTTAGTAGTGGAAAGCTCTTGCCGCTCTCGATATCGTGCAGGTAGCGCTCAACATCGCGACGATTGCGAATGTCCAGGTCGGCCGTGATCTTACCGTACACGCGGTGATTGACGATCACGTTGAGCACGGCGCCGCCGGCGTCGACGATACTCGTGAGCTCATCGCCTGCCTGCTCCACGCTATGGCGAACCTTGACCAAGCGCGTGGGCACGGCGGGGCTGCTGGGGGCCTCCTGCAGCACATAGCCACGGTTGGTTGCCACGACATCGTGCCCATCGGCACGCAACAGGGCAATATCCTGGACCACGACCTGACGGCTCACGCCAACCTCGCGGGCAAGTGCGCTGCCCGAAACGGGCTCCTTGGCTCCCTCGAGCACGCCCATGATGGCACGGCGACGCTCGCGGGCGTCCATTATTTACCGTCCAGCAGACGCAGGTGCTTAAGCGAGAGGTCGAGGATCGGGGCGGAGTGCGTCAGCGCGCCCGAGCTAATAAAGTCGACGCCCAGATCGGCCAGAGCGCGGATATTGCTGGCATCCACATTGCCCGAGCACTCGGTCTTGGCGCGGCCGGCGATAAGCTCAATCGCGGCAGCCATGTCATCGTGGGTCATGTTGTCGAACATGATGATGTCGGCACCGGCCTCCACGGCCTCGCGTACCATGTCCAGGTTCTCGCACTCAATCTCGACCGTCGTGGTAAACGATGCGTGGGCGCGTGCCATCTCGATCGCACGCGTCACACCACCGGCGGCGTCGATATGGTTGTCCTTGAGCATGACAGCCGTCGACAGGTTGTAGCGGTGGTTGCTGCCGCCACCGATCTCGACCGCGGCCTTCTCGAAGACGCGCATGCCCGGCGTGGTCTTACGTGTGTCGACAAGCACGGTCTTGGTACCCTCGAGCGCCGCTGCCATGTTGTGTGTGTAGGTGGCGATACCGCTCATACGCTGCAGGTAGTTGAGCGCCACGCGCTCGCCCGAAAGCAGCACGCGCGCATCGCCGCGCACCTGGCCCACGTGGTCGCCGGCGTGCACCTCGTCACCGTCGGCAACATCAAACAGCACCGAGCTCTGCGGATCCAGCAGCTCAAAGGTACGGGCGAACACGTCCAAGCCGGCGATGATGCCGTCGGCCTTGGCGATAAGCTCCACCGTGGCGGGGCGCGCCGTGGGGCACACGCTCGCCGTGCTCACGTCCTCAAACGTAATGTCCTCGCGCAGGGCCCGCAGGATCAGATCATCGACGACGAGTTTCATGGTAATGGGATTCATGGTCTACTCCTCCACGGCCTGCGTGCCGGCGGCACGGGCCAGATCATCGATTGCAAGGGTATCGGAACTCAGGACGCGATGGCGTCCATCGAGCGCGGGCTCGCCCGCCCGCTCCACGGCAAGCGACTCGCCGGTGCGCATACGCCAAGCAGCGCGGCGACCCCAGACTAGGGATTCGAGCAGGCTGTTGGAAGCTAGGCGATTCTTGCCGTGAACGCCGTTGCAGGCCGTCTCGCCGGCGGCGTAGAGCTCGGGCATCGAGGTGCGGCCGTCCTTGTCGACCCACACGCCGCCCATAAAGTAGTGCTGCGTGGGCGTGACGGGGATGGGCTCATCCAGGATGTCGCGACCGTCCTCAAGGCAGCGCGCGCGGATGTTGGCGAAGTGCCCGGTCACCACGTCGCGCTCGACGGGGGCAAAGCTCAGCCACTCGTGCTCGGTGCCGTCCTGCTTCATCTGCTCGCGAATAGCGGCGGCGACCACGTCGCGCGGCTGCAGCTCGTCGGTAAAGCGCTCGCCGGCGGCGTTGAGCAAAATCGCGCCCTCGCCGCGGCAGCTCTCGCTGATCAGGAAGGTGCGGCCCGGCTGCGGCGAGAACAGTCCCGTGGGGTGAATCTGCACGTAGTCCAGGTGCTCCATCTTAATGCCATGCTCCTGAGCGATGTAGCAGGCGTCGCCGGTGAGCTGCGGGAAGTTGGTGGAATGATCGTACACGCCGCCGATGCCGCCCGTCGCCCACAGCGTATGGCGAGCATGAATCTCAAACGGCTCGCCGGTATGCACGCCCTCGACGGCATTTGCCAGCTCATCGGCGGGGCGGACCGAGTTGTCCTCGTCCACGGCAACAGCGACGACACCAGTGCACACCGTGGCCCCATCGCGCTCGGCCGTCAGGATGTCGGTCATGGCCACGTGCTCAAGAATCTGTACGTTGTCCAGCTTGCGGACGGCCTGGAGCAGCTTGGTCGTGATCTCCTTGCCCGTAATGTCGGCATGGAAGGCGATGCGTGGGCGGCTGTGCGCGCCCTCGCGGGTAAAGTCGAGGCCGCCATCGGCCTTGCGCTCAAAGTCCACGCCCATCGCCAGCAGGTCGTTGATGACCGAGCGGCTCGAGCGGATCATGATGTCTACGCTCTCGCGGCGGTTCTCGTAGTGACCGGCGTGCATGGTGTCCTCAAAGAAGGCATCGTAGTCCGAGCCCTCGGGAAGCACGCAGATGCCGCCCTGTGCGAGCATCGAGTCGCACTCGTCGACCGCACCCTTGGAGAGCATGATCACGCGCGTGCTCGTCGGCAGATTGAGGGCAGCGTATAGGCCCGCCACGCCGCAGCCGGCAATGACGACGTCGCACTCCATATCGGGGTATTGCTTGGTTTCCACAGGAATCCTCTCCCTTGTGATGTGACTGGGGAACCGCCCCTCATGTCACATTGTTCTAGCGCGCCGCGTACTCGAGCATGCGGTCGAGCGTGAGCTTGGCCTGGTCGGCGGCCTCGTCCGACACGCCAATCTGCACCTCGCCCTCGCCCGTCTCCAGGCAGCGCACGAGCTTTTCGAGCGTGATGAGATCCATGTTGACGCAGGTGGGCTGCACCGCGGGGAAGTAGAACTTTTTGCCGGTGCCCTGGCAGCGGCGCTCGAGCTCGTAGAGCACGCCGCGGACCGTCACGATGATGAACTCGTTGGCGTCCGACTCCTCGGCGTACTTGATAATGCCGGCGGTGGAGCCGATGTAGTCGGCCTCGGCCAGCACGTCGGCTTTGCACTCGGGGTGCGCCAGCACGAGCGCGTCGGGATGCGCTTCCTGCGCATCGACGATCTGCTCGACGGTGATGATGTGGTGGCGCGGGCAGTAGCCCTTGTTAAGCAGGACGTGCTTTTGCGGCACCTGCTCGGCTACGAAGCGACCGAGGTTTTGGTCGGGAATGAACAGAACGTGCTGCTGCGGCAGCTCGGACACGATCTTGACAGCGTTGGAGCTGGTGACGCACACATCACTCCAGCTCTTGATCTCGACCGTCGAGTTGACGTAGCACACTACGGCCAGGTCGTCGCCGTACTCGGCGCGGGCGGCGTCGACTGTCTCGCGCTTGACCATATGAGCCATGGGGCAATCCGCGCCCGGCTCGGGCAACAGCACGGTCTTGGTGGGATTGAGCAGCTTGGCGCTCTCGCCCATAAACTCCACGCCGCACAGCACGATAGTCTGCTGCGGCAGGCTCTTGGCAAGCTTTGCCAGGTAGAAGCTGTCGCCGACGTAATCGGCCACGGCCTGGACCTCGGGCGCCACGTAATAGTGTGCCAGGATTACCGCGTCGCGTTGGGTTTTAAGTTGCTGAATGGCCTCGACGAGCTCTGCGGGCACCAATGCCGCGCGCTCCGTTGCCGTCGTTGCCGATGCCAGGCCGGCCGCAATGTCGCGTGCAAGCTCCGATGCATCCATGTTCGCGCTCTGTGCCATCAAGGCCCCTCTCTTTTGGCGAATCTTGGGGCTTTAGTATGACACCTAGGTTTACAGCTGACAAGACAGCTGTAAACCTATGTGTAAAGTTGAAATAAAGATTCGATCATGTGGCAGGCCCATTTTCGAACTGACAAGTTGAGGATAGTCGAGCTCTCGATAGCGCAGGAGGCATCTTTGGACGGCCGCCGCGCATGGTCGACGGCATGCCCGCCAGGCAATCGCTCACCGGCGCCAATCCGCTACAGCGGAGCGGCCGCCGGGGTCAGCTGCTTGATGTAGGCCCACATGCGCCGCTTGGCCGCCTTGTCGGTCAGCGCCGCCTCAAAGCCATCGAGCGCGAGCACGCGGCGGCCCTGCACATGGGCGACCAGGCCGGGCTTGAGCATGGCGGTGTCGAAGTCGTCAATCGCCACGAGCATATCGGCGTAGGCTTCGCGCATGACATCGGCCGCGCTGTTATCGAGCAGCAGCACCGCCTCGGGGTCCAGAGCCTCAAGCGCCTCGCGGAACAGATCGCACGGCAGGGCGTGGCCCACCGCCACAGCTCCGTCGCCTGCGCCGGCAACACTCGCCAGCACACAAAAATCTTCGGGCGCGTACCCGATTGCCCCGAGCGCCTTGCGCAATGCGGCACCATCCGCGCCGGCGGCGAGTTCGCCGCCCGAGCGCTCGGCATCATCTAAATCGCCTTTGACCAGCACGATCGGCGAGCACGCGTTGCCCGCGATGCGCACGCCACGGGCCGCAAGCGATGCAAGCTCCTGCTCGGCCGCCTGGGCGATGGCTTCTTTTTTCTGGCTTTGTGACGTGGGCATGCGCTCTCCAATCGTTTGCGTGCCCACCATTATATAAAAGAGCCGCCTGCGAGTGGTTGCATTGCGGGCCGTTGGGTATAAGCACGGTCGTACTGAGTTTTACGCGGCCGAGCCGCGTCGCATTATGGAGGTCACCATGGCTGACATTAAGCAGATTACCCCCGAGAACTTCGATTCCGTCGTTAGCGACAACCTTCCCGTACTGGTTGATTTTTGGGCGCCCTGGTGCGGGCCCTGCCGATCGCTCTCGCCCATCGTGGACGAGGTGGCCGACGAGCTGGCCGGCAAGCTTGCCGTTGCCAAGTGCAACGTCGATGACAATCAGGACCTGGCCATGAAGTTTGGCGTCATGAGCATCCCCACGCTGGTTGTCTTTAAGAACGGTGAGGAGGTCGACCGCTCGGTCGGCGCGCTGCCCAAGGCAAGGCTGCAGGCACTGCTGGAGAAGCATCTGTAATACGCTGGTTACATTTTGGCGTCCTGCCGCCGTCCATGAGCGCTTTTGCACCGCTCGCCGGACTTCTGGATGCACCGCGTGCGACCACGGATAGTATGGTAGATACAAACAGCCCCCAGTGAACGGGTGCGGGTCAGACGGACTCGCACCCGTTTTCTTATGCGGTAGCGCCCCGCACGGGCGTAGTAGAATCTGAACCACTGGATTGCCCCGAGCATAAGGAGATTTCCCATGCATGACGTCGGAATGAACATGAGCCAGCTTGCCATGAGCGTCAAGCAGGTCGATGACACCATCGAGCTTGCCCACGAGTGGAGCCATCAGCTGCTGCATGCGACCGAGAATTTTGACATGGAGCGCATTGGCGCCAAGCTCGAAGCTGCCATGGCCGCACTGCACGAGGCGCATGACGCGCTCGAGGGCTACGAGGAAGCCATCGAGGCTGACCACAACTCCGTCGGCTCCGTAAAGCTGGTGTAGGGTGTCCGAACACGAACACGAGCACGGCTGCGGGCACGACCACCGCAACGACACGGGCGACGAGGCGAGCTGCCGTTGCGGCGGCGGCTCCGAGCTGGTCCGTTTTTCGGTCACCGCGCCCGATGACCTACTGCGCCGCTTTGACGAGCAGATCGCACGCCGCGGTGACGTGGCCAACCGCTCCGAGGCAGTGCGCGATTTGATTCGCGCCTCGATCGCCAAAGAGCAGATGCGCACGCCCGATGAGCACGTTATCGGGTCGCTCACCATGATCTATGACCATCACACCGGCGATCTGACGCGCCGCCTGGACGAGGTGCAGCACGACTACACCGACGAGATCGTATCGACCATGCACGTGCATCTTGATCACCACAACTGTCTGGAGATCCTGGCACTCAAGGGTCGCGGCGAGCGCGTCTACGAACTGGCCGATCGCCTGCTGGGCCTGCGCGGCGTTAAGCACGGCGAGCTCACCTGCGCCGCCACCAGGCAAAGTCTGGGGCTATAGCGGGATTTCCCGCAGCGCACCTGCCAAAAAGGGACAGGTTTGTTTTGGCAGGTTTAGAAGTTTTACCTACCAGAATAAACCTGTCCCTTTTTGGTCGGTTTTGATGAGGGGTGTCGCATGCGGCATGTGCATATTCATGTGACGGGCATTGTGCAGGGCGTTGGCATGCGACCGTTTGTGTATCGCGAGGCCATGGCGCATGGCATTTGCGGCTGGGTGCTCAATGCGGGCGACGGCGTGCACATCGAGGCGCATGCTCCGGCCGATGCGCTCGATGCTTTTGTGCAGAGAAACGCGGGGAAGCTCGGGGGCATTGTGCT
>RKAY01000103.1 GCA_014846205.1 Collinsella aerofaciens
AACGGTTGGGAGGGATTATGAGGTTTACTCATCCTGTCAACACGCTCAAAAAGCTCGGCTGCGGCCTTGCGTTTGGAGCAGCGGCCATCATGGCCATGCCGACTTCGGCACTCGCCTGCACCCAGATCTACATGGGCAGCAAGCTCACGGCAGACGGCAACACATACTACGGCCGTTCCGAAGACTTCGGTCCGCGCTATGTTAAGCACTTTGGCATTGAGCCCGCACACAAGGACGGCAACGAGTACACCTCAGTCGAGTCCGGTTTTGAGTACAAGTCCAAGGGCACAACCTACCGCTACACCTTCGTTCGCGACAACCCCTCGCAGTGGGAAGATCGCTACGACGCATATTCCGAGGCAGGCATCAACGAGAAGGGCGTCTCCTGCTCTGCCACGTTAAGCACCTCCTATAACGAGAAGGCCGAAGAGGCCGACCCCATCACCGAGGAGACCGGCATCGGCGAGTACAACTACGCTAGCGTCATTCTGGGCGAGAGTGCCACGGCCCGCGAGGGCGTCGAGCTCATCGGCAGCCTGATCGACGAGCAGGGCGTCTGTTCCAATGACCAGATCATCATCGCCGACAGCACCGAGACTTGGCTGTTTGCCGCGCTTTCCGGCCATCAGTGGATTGCCATGAAGCTCGCCGATGACATCGCCTCGCTCAACCCCAACATCGGCAACCTCACCTATGACGTCGACCTCGACGACACCGAGAACTGTCTCCACTCCGAGGGCATCGAGTCCATGCCTAAGGAGAAAGGCTTTGCCGAGTACACCGACGGCAAGTTCGACGTCGCCAAGACCTACGGCGAGGAGATTAGCGAGGCCGGTATGCACCAATGGTCTCGCTATATCCAGGGCCGCGATTACTTCATGGCTCCGCTTGCCGAGGGCACCGACTACGAGATCGTCAAGGACGAGCGTGAAGACGCTCGCGCCACGACCGGCGCCCTGGTGCACGAGCTGCAGCCGCTGTTCTTTACGCCCGGCAAGTCCGACTGGAACACCTTTGAGATGATCCGCAGCTTCGCCGCTCGCGGCGAGAATGTCGCCGGCCTCAACGCCAACACCGACGGCGCCTACGCCATCGGCTCCAACCGCAACACCGAGATCCATACCTTCCAAATCCGTCAGGGCATGGATCCCGAAATCGCGACCATCCAGTGGGAGATGCTCTCCAACGCCGAGTTCTCCGTCGCTATCCCCCTCTACTCCGCGCTACTTACCGAGGTCAGCCCCTACTTTAGCGATCAGGATGTCTCCTTCGACCACTGCGAAGAGGAAGACGTCGTGAACAACGAGGAGCCCAAGAACTCAATCAATTACGTCCTCATGGACATCAATACGCTCGCCTATGAGAACCGTGACCACTGCGCTACCGGCGTCCGCGCCTATCTCGACGCCCTGCAGAAGGAACTCATCGAGCAGAACCTGACCGTCGACGAGGCCATGCAGGCCGCTGAGGGCACCGAGGCCCGCACCGCCCTGGCCAACAAGGCCGGCAAGGCTGCCACCAAGAACACCTACGTCAAGTGCAAGGCCATGCTCGAGGAAATGCGCGACTACCTCAAGGAGGAGGATTTCTCCGAGGAGTTCGTCCCGAGCGACTACGATGCCGACAACGACTGCCTGGTCGAGTCCATCACCTATGCCGACGAGGCGCTCTCCGATGAGGACGTAGCCGAGCCCGAGGCCGAGAAGGAAGAGGCCACCGAGGAGAAGTCCGAGGGCAACAACATAGCCGCCATGGCCGTTGGCGCCGTCGTCGTCATCGGTGTCTGCGGCTTCGTGCTCTATCGTCGCAAGAAGGCCTAAGACCCTCAGGGCTCTAAGGGAGGGCAAGACCGCACGAACGGTCTTACCCTCCTAGCCCGTTATCTGACCGGCGAGAAACACCGCCGAAATCTTTTCAAAAAAGATTTCCTGCAAACACTTTGCTGTGCTATAGTGCAACGCAACAGCAACTAGGTGCGACCGCGCCATGGCATCACGAAAGGAGCCACCGACATGAAGAACACGATGAAGTCTCTCAACAACTGGTGGTGGCGTGATGCGAATACGATCGGTCGACAGTGAGTCCCTCACGCCTGTTTTTGTGCTCTAGGTGATTGGAAGGCCTCCGGTTTCGACCGGGGGCCTTTTTCTATCTCGAGCCCGATCGCATTCGCATCACGCGCCTCCGCTTTTCCCTTACACTTCCCCTCCGAAAGGTTTTTCACCATGTCTCAGAACACCACCACCGCCCAGCCCCGCACCGTCCAGACCACCGACCGCGGCAAACTCGACGTCCGCGCCCTCGTCTTGCTCGCCATCCTGCTTGCCGCCGGCTTCATCCTCAACTTCACCGTCGGCAAGGCCATCTCCGGCATCTCGGGCGGTATGATCAGCCCCGAGTTCATCATCTCGGCCTTCTGCCTCACAATCCTGGTCGTTCGTCCCAACATCGGTCAGGCACTCGTCATCGGCCTGATCTCGGCCGCCGTGATCCAGATCACCACCACCTCACCGTTCGTCGATTTTGCCGCCGAGGGCATCGCCGCCATGCTCATGGCCGTCATCGTCAACGCCGCCGATAAGAACGGCCAGGTTAAGCCCGCCGTCGCCATCGTCGCAACCTTCGTTACCACCTTTGTCTCGGGCGTCATCTTCATGGTCATTAAGATGGCCATGCTCGGCGTGGTGGGCGAGCTCGCCGCTGCCATGCTGCCCGTCGTCGCCATGACCGCCGTCTTTAACGCAATCCTGGTCGGCGCTCTCTACTTGCCCATCCAGAAGGCCTTGAAGCTCAACTAACCAGCCGCGGCCCCGCCACCAAAGACTGTCCCAAACAACTAGCTCTTGGGGACGTTCTTAAACGACTAGTCATTTAAGAACGTCCCCAATGACTACCTTCATCTGAAGGCATAGGCACTGCTATATCAAAACTCCCTCCGAAAGGAACTCATCATGACCACCAGCACCCAAGCCCGCGCCATCTCGGCCAACGCCGTCTCCAACAAGGGCATCCTCGATATCACCTCGCTAGTCCTGCTCGCCGTCCTGCTTGCCGCCGGTTTTATCCTCAACATGACCGTCGGCAACGCTCTGGCGGTTACGGGCATTAAGCCTCAGTTCATCATCGCCGCCTATGCCTTGGCCATCGCACTGACGCAGGCAAGCTTTGCCCAGGCCGCCATCTTTGGCATCCTGTCTGCCGCCGTCATCCAGATCACTACGTCCATCCCCGGTCTCAACTTTGTCACCGAGCTCGCCGGCGCACTGACGATGGCGGTCCTCGTAAAGTCCAACATCGGCGGCGACAAGATGAATCCCTTTATTGCCGGCTTTCTGACCACTCTCGTCTCGGGTGCGCTTTTCGCCGTCCTGGGCACCCTGATCATGGGCGCGGCGCTGCCTACGGCACTTGCCAAGGTGCCTATCGTGCTCGGCACTGCCGTCTTTAACGCCGTCGTGGTCCAGGCCCTCTTCTTCCCGCTGCGCAAGGTACTCGGCAAGTAGCCTGATATGATGGTGGGGCCGCACCCAAGCGGCCCCACCATCAAAGACTGTCCCAAACAACTAGCTCTTGGGGACGTTCTTAGACGACTAGTCATGTAAGAACGTCCCCAATGACTATGAAAGGTATCCATGGAAACGATCATCAACGTCGACGATGTCTCGTTCTCCTATGGCACGCAAACCGAGCAGGCGCTTAGTCACGTCTCGCTCAGCGTGAACAAAGGGGATTTCATCGGCATCATCGGACCCTCGGGCGCCGGCAAGTCCACACTTGCCGCTTGCCTTTCGGGCGCCGTGCCTCACCACTACACCGGCACATTCTTTGGCTCCGTCAAGGTCGATGGCCGCGACACCTGCGAGGTCTCGCTCACCGATGTATCGCAGATCGTCGGCAGCGTATTGCAAGACATCGACACGCAAATGGTCGCTTCGGTCGTCGAAGACGAGATGCTCTTTGGCCTCGAGAACTTTGGCGTTCCACACGACCAGATCGAACAGCGCGTGAGTGAAACGCTCAAGACTGTCGGCATCAGCGACCTGCGCGACCGTGAGATCGCCACCCTCTCGGGCGGCCAAAAGCAAAAGGTAGCCATCGCCGCCATCCTCGCCATGCGCCCGCGCGTCCTGGTGCTCGATGAACCCACCGCAGCACTCGATCCCGCCAGCTCAACGCTGGTCTTCGAGACGTTGTGCAAGGCAAACCACGCGCTCGGCATCACCATCGTCGTCGTTGAGCAAAAAGTCGCCCTGCTTTCGGAGTACTGCAACCGCGTGCTGGTGCTCGATCGCGGCAAGATCGCGCTGCAAGGCGAGCCGCATGAGGTATTCGCGCACACCGACGAGCTTCGCACCATCGGCGTCGACTGCCCGCGCGTCACACGCATCTTCAACAGCCTTGAGGCTGATGGCCTGGTAAGCGGTGTGCCCTGCTTAGATGTGAACGAGGCCGAGCAGCTGATCATGGGTATCGTCGACCCCGACCGTGTGGCAAGCGACACCCAAGCGCCCGCAGGCTCCCCGCACGCACCGTCGTTGCGCCCGCATGCGAAAGACGCTGAGCCAGTGCTCACGTTTGACCATGTCGAGTTTTCCTACCCCCATGGCGGCGCCGCCGTCCACGCCCTCAACTTGACGCTCTACCCCGGCGAGCTCGTGGGCATTGTCGGCCAAAACGGGGCCGGCAAGACCACGCTCACCAAGCTACTCACGGGCCTGCTTAAGCCCGCCTCGGGCAGCGTGCGCGTCACGGGACTGGATACCGCAGCCGTTCCCACAAGCCGCATCGCCCGCGAAGTCGCAACCCTCTTCCAAAACCCCGACCGCCAGATCTGCAAGGACACCGTGCTCGACGAGGTCGCCTTTGGCCTGGAGCTTGCCGGCATCGACCGTGCCGAGGCGCTGCGTCGCGCCCAGCTCGTCATCGACCGCTTTGGCTTGCCGGCCGACGAGGCGCCCTTCTCGCTCTCGCGCGGTCAGCGCCAGATGGTGGCACTCGCCTCCGTCGTGGTCGTAGAGCCCAAAATCGTGGTACTCGACGAGCCCACGAGCGGCCTTGACTACCGCGAGTGCATGACCGTCATGGAAACCGTGCGCACCATGGCCGAGCGCGGCTGCGCCGTCATCATGGTCTGCCACGACATGGAAGTCGTTTCCGACTTTGCCGAGCGCATCGTGGTGATGGCCAACGGTTGCATCCTCGAGCGCGGTCGCACGCACGAGTTGTTCTCGAACATCGAGCTCATGCAGCGAGCCTACGTTGAGCCACCCCAGGTCATAGAGCTTTCTCGTCGCCTGGCATCCTCCGTCTCTCCCGCCTTTGCACAGGTGAGCGAGGTCACCGATATCGTTCGCATTACCGAGGAGATGGTCCACCGTGGTTAACGTCATCGACTATATGCCGGGTGACACGCTGCTGCACCGCTTGAACCCGGTCGTCAAACTGGGCCTTGCCGCCGCCATCATCATCGGCATCTTCCTGTCCGACACCTACGTGGCGCTGTTGGGTTTTTTGGCGCTCACCCTTGCACTGGGCGCCTACGCCGGCGTCGTCGACCGCCTGCTCTCGCTGCTCAAGCTGCTGATTCCGCTCGCGCTCATCATGTTGGTGCTTCAGCTAGCCTTTATGCACGACGGCAACATGGTGTGGGGCTTTATCACCGACACGGGCCTCATTACCGGATCGAAGGCCTGCCTACGCCTGCTGGGCGTGGCGCTGCCACTCATCCTCATGCTTATGGTGACCAAGCTCAACGACCTCGCCAACGCCTGCGTCGAGGTGCTGCACGTGCCATATCGCTATGCCTTCACCTTTACCACGGCGCTGCGCTTTGTCCCGGTATTTGGCCAGGAAATGAACGCCATCATGGAGGCGCAGACTGCACGCGGTGTCGAATACGACACTAAGAATCCCATCAAGAAACTCAAGCTCATGCTGCCGCTGTGCGTGCCACTGCTTATCTCGAGCGTGGGCAAGACCGATGCCACCGCGCTCGCCGCCGAGCAGCGCGGCTTCTATCTGCGCACGCGTGCAAGTTCGTATAAGCGCTATCCCGTCAAGGGCTTGGACATTGCCGTACTTATCGTCAGCATCGCCCTCATCGTTCTCGGCTTCCTGTTCTAACCCATCGCCATCGGAAACCGACAAACGAAAAAGGCCCCGGCTCGCATCAAACGAGCCGGGGCCTCACCGTTTCCCCAGATAAAACCTACCAAAACAAACCTGTCCCTTATTGGCAGGTCGAAAGTTATAAGCGGTAGGAGGCGCCACTGCGGATGATGGATTCGCGCACCAAGACGTCCATGGCGTCAAGGGTGATCTCGGGCATCTCGCGGTACTTCTGCAGCACCGAGAGCTCTGTACAGGCCAGGATGACGCGATCGCAGCCGCTACGGGCGAACTCCCACATCACGCGGTCGAACTTGTCCATATCGGGCTCGCGTCCAGCCTTCACGTCATCATAAATCAGCGACATTACATCGGCCTGGCGCTTCTCGCTGGGATAGACGACCTCGACGCCCGCAGCCTCACACTCGCGCCCATAGACGCCGGCACCCACGGTGCCGTCGGTGCCCATGATGCCGATCTTGCGCACCGGCTCGGACGGCATGCTCAGGTTGGGATCGAACTCGCACTCCCCCATCACCGCGCCCGCCAGGGCATAGCGCACCGACTCACGCGGCATGTGGATAATCGGCACCTTGGTAAACGACTGAATCTGATCGTAGAAGTAGTGCGACGTGTTGCAGGGAATGGCAATGTGCGTGCAGCCCAGCGTCTCGAGTGCCTGAGCGCACTCCTTCATGGTCGCCAGCAACTCGGCATGCTCGCCGGTCTTGATGGCCAGCGTACGGTCGGGCATGGTCGACTTGGAAAGCACCACCATGTCGATATGCTCCTGATCACAGGTAGCAGCCGTATGACGCACGACCTGGTCGTAGTAATACGACGTAGCCTCGGCGCCCATGCCGCCGATAACTCCCAGCTTTTCCATCGCCGCCTCCTTGGTGACGCCCACGCAATTGCTCGCATCATACCCGCGCCCGTCCGATGCAAACCGGGCGGGCGCCGCGCTCATCTACTTGTAATACGTCTTGAACAGCTTAAAGTGACGCAGCTTGGTGTGCCACATGCGCAACCAGCGGTTAAAGACAAAATCACCCTTCATAAACGAAGGATCGGCAGCCTTGCCCTCCTTGGCCAGACGATGTGCCTTCGCACGCAGCTCGGGGTCCTTGACATACTTGTCAACGACGCCCATGGGGACGACCATCCACAGGGCCTCGTCCTGCGCCGTCACAAATTCCGGCTCAAACGGACGGTTATAGACGTACTCATCCACCACGTATTTAGCAACGTTAAAGCCACTATTGGTGACATAGTAATTACTGCGGCCCTGACGCGTGTTGAAGTCGAAGAACTTAAACGAGCCATCGCGCTCGTCGTATTTGACGTCGAAGTTGGAGAAGCCCGTAAACTTAAGGTCCTCAAGCAGCTTGCGCACGCCATCCATGAGCTCGTCGTTGGGCTCAGTGATGATGCAGGCGTGGTTGCCGACACCATGGGGCTGATGCTCCTCGAGCAGCACGTGGCCCAGGCACATCATGCGAACCTTGCCGTTGCGGTCGGAATAACTGGTAAGCACGCGCATGTACTCGTCGTTGCCGGGCACGCGGTCCTGCAAGATGAGGTCATCGGTGTAGCCACTGGCGTACACATCGCGAATGACCTGCTCCAGCTCGGCGCGATCGGCAATCTCGTAAGCCTTCTTTTGGCCCTCGAACTCGTGCTCCCACCACATGATGCCGTCAGAGGGCTTCAGAATCATCGGGAAGGGGAAGTCGATCTGGTCGAGCACCTCGGCGGGAGCCTCGCCCTGGGCGTTGAGCATCGCCATGGTAAAGGTAAACGTGTGCGGATAGGGCACACCGTGCTTCTCGCACAGCTCGTAGAAGATCTCCTTCTTCTGGCACTGCTCGAGCATGCTGTAGGGCGCATAGGGCGCAATGACGTTCGAGGCAAGCTGACCGGCGTCCTGAGCCTGCGCGGCAAGCGCGACGTAGTTGTCGCCGCAGCCCATGAGAATAATCTTCTTATCAGGATTGGCCCGTGCGACGCCGTTAACGGTCTCGATCATGACCGGCATGGTATCGATATTCACGTTGGGCGTGTAATCGATAATTTGGCTGCGATACGCGGGGCCGGTCTGGTACTTGCCAAAGACCAGGCTCTTAACCTGATACTCCTCGTAGAAAGCGCGCGCCACCGAATACGCGTTGATGTCGCCGCCGAGCAGCACGGGGATAAACTCGCGCTCTGTAAACTGCAATGCCATGGAAACTTCCTATCTAGAACTGCCCCAGAACGGGCGGTCTCTGAGCAACCGTTCTATTTTAGCGTGCCGAGCCGCCGGCACCCAAAGCTCCACCGTATCTATGGCAATCGGTGCGACCATCCAGCGATGAGACGGCGCTCACCGGTGTATGACACCCGGCAGTGAACCCACCGTTGTTGTAGGATTCAGCATATCGATATCCTCAAGCGAAAGGCGCACGCGTGCCCCAAGACCATCCGACCGACAACCCCATCCTCAACGCCGCAAGGCGCGAACTGACGGAGCGTGCACAAACGACCGCTCCTCTGCGCACGGCAGACGATGCCTACAGCGGGTCCGCCCACATCGTCTCAATCAACACATCGGCGCACAAGGGAACGCGCAAAACACCCATCGCCGATGGGCACGACACCGTAATCGAGCAATTTGGCCTTGCCTCCGACGCGCACGCCGGACATTGGCACCGCCAAGTCTCGTTTTTGGCAGTGGAGTCCATCAATACGGCACGGACACGCGGGCTCGATGTGTGCGAGGGCGACTTTGGAGAGAACTTCACCACCCAGGGTATCAACCTGCTCTCACTCCCCTTGGGCACGCAGCTCAAGCTCGGCAGCGAAGTACTCGTCGAAATCAGCCAGATCGGCAAAGTCTGCCACACCCGCTGTGCCATCTACTATCTCGCCGGCGACTGCATCTT
>RKAY01000077.1 GCA_014846205.1 Collinsella aerofaciens
GCGCGCCTTCTCGGCAACAAACGCCGCGGCCGAGGTATCGAGCTGCACCGTCGCGTGCGTACGAGCGGGAGCGGCGAGCTCGCCGGCGTGCATCACGATAACGCCGCAGGTGCTCGTCTTAACAAACTCGACCATCTTGGGGTCGGTGAATCCCGTCACGTCGTTGACGATAGAGGCGCCGCAGCGCACGGCCGCCTTAGCAACCGCCACGTGGCGCGTGTCAATCGAGACGATAGCGCCCTCTTTGGCGAGCGCGCGCACCACGGGCAGCACGCGGCGAGCCTCCTCGTCGGGGTTGACCGGGGTAAAACCAGGGCGCGTGGACTCGCCGCCCACGTCGATGATGTCGGCGCCGGCGTCGAGCATCGCCAGGCCGTACTCGATGGCGGCATCCGGGTCGAAGTGCTCCCCGCCGTCGCTAAACGAATCGGGCGTCACGTTGAGGACGCCCATGATGCGCGGACGGTCAAAGCTGAGCTCGTACATTCCGCACCGCCATGTCTTGCTATCGTTCGCCATGAACATCCTCCTCAAATGCCCGCGCCGCCGCGCTCGGGCGCAGACGGCGGGGTCGCTTTGCAATCAGTCTTTCTATTGTATCCGCGCGCGCGGGCTAGAACGCAAACGCGGCCGCGATGTCGCAAGAAATCAGCAGGTCGGCATTTGCATCCTGATTCGTGGGAGCAAGATTGCAAATGGCCAGCGTATCGCCGGTAAAGTAACGCGTAAGGCCCGCCGCCGGATACACCACGAGCGAGGTCCCGCCCACGACGAGGGCATCGGCCGCGGCGATGGCGGCAACGGCGCCGGTCAACACGTGCTCGTCGAGCGGCTCCTCGTAGAGCACCACATCGGGCTTGATGCGACCACCGCACGCAGGACACACGGGTACGCCCGCGGCGTCCTCGTGCTCGCGCGAGCAAATCCACTCGGCGCTATAGACCGCGCCGCACGACTGGCAAATGTTGCGATGGACCGATCCGTGCAGCTCGAACACGCGCTGTGAGCCGGCCATCTGATGCAGGCCGTCGATATTTTGCGTCACCACGGCATTTAGCTTACCGGCGCGCTCCAGCTCGGCCAACTTGGTGTGGCAGCGGTTGGGCTTGGCGCCAAGCGCAATCATCTTGGTGCGGTAGAAGTCGAAGAACTCGGCCGGGTGCGTCTCGTAAAAGCTATGCGAGAGCATAGTCTCGGGCGGGTAGGCAAACTGCTGGTGATACAGGCCGTCCACGCTGCGGAAATCGGGGATGCCACTCGCCGTGGAAACACCGGCGCCGCCAAAGAACACCACACGCTTGTGGGCACCGAACAGCTCCGCCAGTGCGGCGGAGGCCTGCTTGGGGTCCGATTTTGCCTGCGTCATATGAGTCCTCCGTCCTTGTTGGTCGGGCAGCGTCGGGCGACATCCCGGCATGCGGTCTTTGGGTCAGCACGCGCGGAGCCCACCCCGCCCCTGTTGCGCTAATCTTAAGCCTGCCAACCCCGTCGAAAGGACACCATGCCTCAGACTTACACTTTCGCCTCGTGGAACGTCAACGGCCTGCGCGCCGTGCTCAAAAAGGACCCAAGCTTTATTCAAATCGCGCAGGAACTCGACGTCGATATCCTGGCGCTGCAAGAAACTAAACTGCAAGAGGGCCAGATCGATATCGACCTGCCCGGCTATCACCAAACCTGGAGCTACGCCGAGCGCAAAGGCTATTCAGGCACTGCGGTCTTTAGCCGCCAGGAACCGCTGCGCACGCTGCACGCCGATGCGCTGCTACCCTACGCTAGCGAGGGCGAGGCGACCGAGCTCGTCGCCCAAGCCGCAACCGAGGGCCGCGTCTGCGCGCTTGAGTTCGACAAGTTTTGGTTTGTCGACGTCTATACGCCCAACGCCCAAAATGAGCTCGCGCGCATCGATGTACGCATGGCCTGGGACGATGCCTATCGTAGCTTTTTGAGCGCATTAGAACGCGAGACCGGCAAGCCCGTGGTGACCTGCGGCGACTTTAACGTGGCGCACGAAGAGATCGACCTTAAGAACCCCAAGTCCAACCGCGGTAACGCAGGCTTTTCGGACGAGGAACGCGGCAAGTTTACCGAGCTCCTCGACGCCGGTTTTACCGATACCTGGCGCGCGGCAAATCCCGACGTCGAGGGCGTCTACAGCTGGTGGAGCTATCGCTTTAATGCCCGCAAGAACAACGCCGGCTGGCGCATCGACTACTTCCTGGTGAGCGACGCAATCGCCGGCAATGTGCGCGACGCCGGCATCCGCGGCGACATCTTTGGCAGTGACCACTGCCCCGTCACCCTCACCCTAGAGCTCTAGCCCCAACTAATCCCCCGGGGACGGAGGAAAAGGGATCATTTTCACCTCGCGAGGGCATCCACGCGGCCCGCTTGCCACGAAACTGGCCCATCTACTACGTTTAAGCCACTACCCTCAACCACAGCGAACAACGCAAAAAGAAAACCGCAGGTAGAAAGCCTGCGGTTTTTCATAAAACGCGGTTGTGCTTGGGGGTGTCGGGCCAAACGTAGTAGATAGGCCGATTCCGTGGCGGGCGAGTTCAGCTGATTCCCCGGGGACGTCTGGAGACGGAAGAAAACGGATCAATTTGGCTCTTGAGGGCCACGATACCCGTCATATAAGCCGGCCATTTTAAAACTATGCCGGTTTACGGGGCTGAATCGCAAACCCCCAACCATACGCAATTCCGAAATACTAAAACCGCAGGTAAACGGCTTGCTCTATTTCGAAAAAAGCCGGTATGGTCTGCCTGTGCCAATCTGGCCCCGTAAACCGGCATAGTTTTAAAATGGCACTTCGACAGTATTGATTCCCGTCCCGGCGCAACCAGCCCTATAGTCCGTATTTCACGACGACTCGGTTGATGCGGCGACACCAGGGCTTGTACAGGGCGGCCAAAAACACGCAGGTCGCGAGTCCGTGCGTGATATCGAACGGTACGGCGGTGGCAAGACGCGCCACGGCGCCCGCCCACGTGAGCGGTTGAACAAAACCGATGATGTCATACGCGTTGATCACCACGCCGTACAGCAGACCAGAAGCAAAGCCGTACGCCATCAGCGCCGGCATGCGCACGGTGCCGTCGGCGCGGTCGAACGCACCCGCATACGCCAGCGCACCGCCAACGTATCCCACGAGCCCCCAGGCATACATCTGCCATGGCGTCCACATGCCCTGTCCAAAAAAGAAATTGCTGGTCAGTGCTGCCAACGCGCCGACCATGAAGCCGTTGCGTCGACCCAACGTCGCCCCGGCGATGATGGCGATGGCGCTCAAGGGTTTAAAGTCGGGAATGGGGCCAAACAGAATACGCCCCGCCGCGGCCAACGCCGCAAGAACCAGCGTAGGCATAATCTGGCGCAGGCCCGGGCGCGATGCCTCGTAGCCCGCAAAGAACAGCGCTAGCACCAGCGCCACCACAACCAGCATGGCAAGCGCCGCCTGCTCAACGCCTGCCAGCAACGCCGCGGCCATTACCACCGGCACCGCCAACAACAGCGGAATCTCCAGTTTTGCAAGTAGGCGCAAGCCGCGATAATCCGCCATTCCATCACGCCCTATAAAACACGTTGTCGGCAAAGAAATCTACCGGCGGCTCCATGCAGGCAATTTCGCCGTCGAACATCATGGCAATGTCGTCGGCAACCTGCTCGGCGAAGTCCAAGTCGTGCGTGGCCATGATGACGGTGCCGCCAGCCTTCGCATGGTCACGCAGGGCGCGAGCGATGATGCGGCGGCTGGCCAGGCCCAAACCCTTGGTGGGCTCATCGAGCAATAGCAGCTCGGGGCCAATCAACAGCAGCTTTGCCAACGCGAGCAGCTGACGCTGGCCGCCCGAAAGATCGTACGGATGGCGTGCCTCCAAGCCCGCCAGGCCCAGGCGCGCCGTCCGCTCCTGTGCTGCGGCCTCGTCGTATCCGCAGGCCGAGGCCCATTCCATCAGCTCGTCGCGCACCGTCTCGGCAACCAGCAGGGCCTTGGGGTTCTGCGGCAGCAGCGCAGCCGAGGCCGCCCCGCGCACCATACGACCACGCTGCAGCTTGGCGGTCTTGGCCAGTACCGAAAGCATCGTCGACTTGCCGCAGCCGTTACCGCCCACAATCGCATGCACTGCACCGGCAGAAAACGTCACGTCGAGCCCGCGCAGCACCCAACCGGTAGCTCGGTCATAGCGAAACCAGCCCTCGCAAATAGCTGCCGCCGTACTCGTCGCCGCCCCCTGTGCGGGCCGGCAAGAGTCCAAAGCCAAAAGTCCCTCGCGACTACCCAAACTCGCCAGGTCACCCACATCTCTCACGCGACCGCCTTCAATCCGGTACGCGCACGTCGCATACTCGAGCATCGGGCGCGGCTGGTGCGTTGCCACGACAACCGTGCAGCCCAGCTCGCGGTTCACGCGGAACAGCGCATGCAGGAAGTTTTTCTCGGCAACGGGATCGAGCTGGGACGTGGGCTCGTCGAGCAGCAGCACGCGCGGGCGCAACGCCAGCACGGCTGCCAGCGACAGCAGCTGCTTGCGCCCACCCGAAAGCGTATCGGTATCGCGGTGGAGCCAGTCCTCCAGCCCAAAGAAATAGCTGGTCTCGGCCACGCGGCGGCGTATCTCGTCGCGCGCTAGCCCCAAGTTTTCCAGGCCAAACGCCATCTCGTGCCACACGGTCTCGCACACGATCTGGTTCTCAGGGTCCTGAAACACATAGCCCACGCGCTCCGCAGACGCCCGGACGTCCATACCGGCAACGCTCTCGCCCAGCACGCGCAGCTCGCCAGCGCCTTCGCCCGTCGGCGCAATCTCGGGTTTGAGCAGCGAGAGTAGCGTCGATTTGCCCGACCCGGTACCACCTACCAGCAGTGCAAACGCGCCTTGGGGAACAGACCAGTCGAGCTCGGCGAGTACCGGCGCCTCAGCCCCGGGGTAGGCAAAGCTCAGGCCCCGCACCTCAATCGCAGGCACATCGGAGCCGCACGCCCCGCCCGTTACCGAGCAGTCATCCAACCGGGTCATCAGCCAAACCTCTTCTCGTCAATCGCGCGCAGCACACAGGGCAACACCATCCAAGCCGCGTACACAATATAGCCAGGCCACGGCGCCGGCACCGAAAGCTGCGGGTAAAACGAATACTGCGTTGTTGCGGTCCATGCCACCGCCACCGCGGCGGCACCAAACACCGCAAGTCCAACCAGTGCGGCAGCGTCGCCGCGCCTCAGTCGATACCGCGCATACGTCGTACGGCGCGACACAGCACCCCACCCGCGCGAGCGCATCGCGTCCGCGCGCTCCAGCGAATCTTCCATGCCCCAGCCCATCAGCACGCTCGAGGCCCGCAAGCGCGAGTGCACGGGGTCGGCCGGCGCGCGCCCCGGAACATCAATCGCGTTCTGCACCGCCAGCACCGTGCGGCCGCGGCGCAAAAACTGCGGGATAAGCCGCATGCACACCGAGATCATGAGCGCGAGCACCGGCGCGGCGTTGCCCAGCAACGCGAGCACCTTGTCGTATTCGAGCATCGACGCCGCAGCCTCAAACCACAGCACGCTCGCCACAAACAGCCCGCCCATACACAGGCCGTATACCATGCTCTCCAAATACACTGCGCGCATGCCGATGCGGAACAACTCCGTCGAGCCCGAGGCGCTAAACAGCGGATTCACCAGCGAGATAATCAAAATCACCGGCAGCTGCCAGCGAAACGCGTTCAGCGTGCGAGCAGCCCCGCGGGTCGCAAAGCCATATGCCAGCCCGCCCGCGAGCGATAGAGTGATCAGCACCGGTTGCATCGAGAACATGGTGAGCCCCAGCGTTAGCGCCATGTAGAGCGCAGGCACCGCTGGGTGCGACATCGAGAATGCCGCGACGGGCTCGCCGCCAAACTCCTCTCGTATGTTGTCCACGGGCACCCCCGTCCCCTCGCTCAAACAACAGCTCCGCAGCACCGCCAACGCCGCACACGAGCAGCGCAAACGCCACACCGCCGGCCCAAACCTCAGCCGCCACGACCCAAACGTTACGCGCTCATCATATGCCTGCGGTATCATATTGCGCCGTGTATCGTTTCCAAACACACGTCTCTATAACGTAACAGGAGATCACATGGACGCAACCGCAATTATCCTCGCTGCCGGCGAGGGCACCCGCATGAAGTCGAACCACTGCAAGGTTTCGCACAAGATCCTGGGTAAGCCCATGGTTCAGTGGATCGTCGACGCCACCATCAAGGCCGGCTGCAGCCGCGTCGTGGTCGTCATCGGCAGCCACGCCGACGAGATGCGCGCCCTGATCGACGGCGCCTACGCCAGCAGCGCCACCAAGGTCGAGTGCGTCGAGCAGACCGAGCGCCTGGGCACCGGTCACGCCGTGAAGGTCGCGCTCGAGGCCTGCGGCATCACGCAAGGCCCCGTCGTCGTGCTCAACGGCGACCTGCCGCTCATCACCGCCGACACCGTCGCCAAGTTCGCGCAGACCGTCGCCACCGGCGAGCTCGCCTGCACTGTCATGACCATGACCCCGCCCGATCCTTTTGGCTACGGCCGCATCAAGCTGGGTGCCGATGGTCAGATCGAGCGCATCATCGAACAGAAGGACTGCACACCCGAGCAGGCCGCCACGCTGCTGGAGTGCAACGCCGGCTGCTACGCCTTCGACGGCGCTCAGCTCGCCGCCCACATTAACGAGATCGGCAACGACAACGCGCAGTCCGAGTACTACCTGCCCGACATGCTCGAAATCCTCAAGGGTCACGGCCAAGCAGTCTCCATCTTCCACTGCGACGACTACCGCGACGGCCTGGGCGTCAACAGCCGCATCCAGCTCGCGCAGCTCACCGCCATCGCGCGCGACCGCATCAACGAGCACTGGATGGCCGAGGGCGTCACGTTCATCGACCCCACGCAGGCTTGGATCGGCCCCGACGCCACCATCGGCCGCGACACCGTCGTGTGGCCGCAGACGCACCTGATCGGCCACGTCACCGTGGGCGAGGAGTGCCAGCTCGGCCCCAACAGCCGTCTCACCGACACCACCGTCGGCAGCGGCTGCACCATCGATGAGACCATCGCCATCGAGGCCGTCATCGAGAATGGCGTCGACTGCGGCCCGCGCGCCTACCTGCGCCCGGGCACCCACATGCTCGACGGATCCAAGGCCGGCACGCACGTGGAGATCAAGAAGTCCACGATCGGCGAGGGCTCCAAGGTGCCGCACCTGTCCTACATCGGCGACACCACCATGGGCTCCGGCGTCAACGTGGGCGCGGGCTCCATCACCTGCAACTACGACGGCGTCCACAAGCACAAGACCGTCATCGGCAAGGATGCCTTCATCGGCTCCGACACCATGATGGTCGCGCCCGCCCAGATCGGCGACGGCGCGCTCGTGGCCGCCGGCTCCGTCATCACCGAGCCGGTCCCGGCAGACGCGCTCGGACTGGGCCGCGCCCGTCAGGTAAATATTGAGGGCTGGGCCGCCGATTATCGCCGCCGTCTGCACGAGGACGACGAGGTATAACGTTTTACCAAGCATCTAAGGAGCTGTTCCCATGGGGACGGCTCCTTTTTCTATGCTGACCTGCGCGGCCGGATGAGTGGTCGGTTCGTGTCCGTTGACGGTAAAGACGTTATCAAGACTCGATAAACCCCGCCGCGCGGTTACAATGCAACAAGGCATCTATATGGCATTCGATATAAAGGAGAAGGGTAATGCCGATTAATGATCCCGAGAAGTCGGAGAATATGCGCAAGTCCATCCGCGTGTATTCCGGTTCCTCCAACCGTCCCCTCGCTCAGAAGATTGCTGAGTACCTTGGGGTCGAGCTTTCGGGCCTTACGCTAAAGCAGTTCGCCAATGGTGAGATTTACGCCCGCTACGACGAGACCGTCCGCGGCGCCGACGTCTTCCTGATTCAGTCCGTGGCCGGCGGCAACGTCAACGACATGCTCATGGAGCTGCTCATCGCCACCGACGCTGCCAAGCGCGCATCCGCCCGCTCCATCACCGCCGTCATCACCCACTACGGCTATGCCCGCCAGGACCGCAAGGCCGGCCCGCGCGAGCCCATCACCGCCCGCCTCGTCGCCAACCTGCTCGAGCGCGCCGGCGTCAACCGCATCATCACCCTCGACCTGCACCAGGGTCAGATCCAGGGCTTCTTCGATATCCCGGTTAACCACCTGTCCGCGCTGCCGCTGTTTGGCCAGTACTACAACGACATGCACTTCGACACCGACAACCTGGTTGTCGTCTCCCCCGACGTGGGTCGTGCCAAGGCCGCCAAGAAGCTGTCCGACATGCTCGGCTGCGACCTGGCCATCGCCCACAAGGGCCGTCCGCGCCACAACGCCGCCGAGGTCATGGGCATCATCGGTGACATCAAGGGCAAGACCTGCATCATCAACGACGACATGATCGACACCGCTGGCACCCTGTGCGCCAACGTCAAGGAGCTCAAGGCTATGGGCGCTGGCGACATCTACGTCTGCGCCACCCACGGCATCTTCTCCGGTCCGGCCATCGAGCGTCTGAACGACGCCCCGATCGTCGAGTGCGTCGTCACCGACGCCATCCCCGTCGAGGTCGGCGGCAAGATCAAGACCATCTCGGTCGCCGAGGAGTTCGCTCAGGCCATCTCCGCCGTTTACCACGAGGAGCCCGTCTCCACGCTCGTCGGCGGCGACTTCGCGCTGTAGCCAACGCGTATCGCATCATCTTTGATGTTTTTAAAGGGTCGGAAGCTCGCTTCCGACCCT
>RKAY01000061.1 GCA_014846205.1 Collinsella aerofaciens
CCCGCCTCTCCAATCAGTCCCGCAGCAACCGTAGCCGCCGCGGGCCTCAAGCATGTCCCGGACTAGGAGAACATGCCGGTGAGGTAATCATTCAGCCGCTTATCCTTGGGCCGTTGGAAAATCTCATCGGTCTCGTCGTACTCGACCATATCGCCCATGTAGAAGAACGCCGTACGGTTGGACACACGCGATGCCTGCTCCATGTTGTGCGTCACGATGACAATGGCGCGGTCGACAACGATCGACGACATGAGGTCCTCGATTGCCAGCGTCGAGATGGGGTCAAGCGCCGAGCAGGGCTCGTCAAACAGGATCACGTCGGGGTTGAGCGCCAGCGTGCGCGCAATGCACAGACGCTGCTGCTGACCGCCCGAAAGCGCGTAGGCGCTTTTGTCGAGCTTGTCTTTGACCTCGTCCCACAGCGCCGCACCGCGCAGGCTTTCCTCGACCATGCGATCGAGCTCGTCGCGGTCGGTGATGCCGTGGCGCTTGGGCGCAAACGTGATGTTGTCGCGAATGGACTTGCGGAACGGGTTGGGCTGCTGGAACACCATGCCAATGGAGCGTCGCAGCTCGTAGGTGTTCTCGGTCTTGGTGTTCACGTTGCGTCCGCGGTAGTTGATCTCGCCCTCCACGCGGCAGCCGCGAATCTCGCGATTCATGAGGTTGAGGCTGCGCAAGAAGGTCGACTTACCGCAGCCCGAAGGCCCGATGAGCGCCGTGATCTCGCCCTTGTGGAAGTCGAGCGACGTATTGTGCAGCGCATGGTGATCGCCATAGTACACGTTGACGTCTTTGGTGGAGAGCACGACCTCGTCGCTCACGGCCTTGCCGCTCACGCGCATGCGCTTCTCGCTCTCCCCCACGCTCGACAGGAAGTTCTGGGTCTCGGACGATGCCGCCTCGGTTGCGGGCGTTGCTTTCATCTCGCTCATTCGGCCGTCATCCTCCTTGCCAGTTGCTTGCCCACAATGCGGGCGATTACGTTAAACAGCAGCACGCAGATCATCAGCAGCGCCGCGGTGCCCCAAACAATCTGCTGTGCCTCGGGGCTGCCCTCGCCATAGATCTTGTAGATGTGCACGGCGAGCGACTCACCGGGGCGGAACACGTTCCAGGCGCAAGTGGGGCTCGACAGGTTGAAGCTCAAGAAATTCAGGCGCACCGGCGAGCTCATGCCCGAGGTAAAGAGCAGCGCCGCGGCCTCGCCAAACACGCGACCGGCCGAAAGCACGATGCCCGTCACGATGGCAGGCATGGCCTCGGGAATCAGAATGTGCAGCGTGGCCTCCCAGCGGGTAAGGCCCATGGCCAGGCACGCATCGCGCTGGGCCTGCGGCACGTCCTCGAGCGCCTGCTGAATCACGCGCACCAGGATGGGGATGTTGAACATGGTGAGCGCGATGGCGCCGGAGATGATGGAGTACTTCCAGCCCAGCTGCACCGAGAACACCAGAAAGCCGAACATGCCGACGACGACGGACGGCAGCGAGGACAGCGTCTCGATGGCGGTGGAGGCGATGTCGCGGATGGGTCCGTCCGGCGCGTACTCGACCAGGAAGACCGCGCCGCCCAGACTGATAGGCACCGAGATGATCAGGGTGATCAGCAGTAGGTAGAACGAGTCGAACAGCTGATAGAGTACGCCGCCCTGGGTTCCGTTGGCACGCGCGGGCTGCGTGAGAAATCCCGGCTGGAACAGTGTCGAGATGCCCTCGAACAGGATATAGGCCACCATGGAGACGACGATGAGCATGACGATAGCAGCGATTACCGTCAGCACGCCCGTGGCGATGCGGTCCTGCTTTTGGACGCGCCCGAGTCTCGCCTCGTCGATATGGATGCGCGTGCTAGCCACGAGCCTTCGCCCCCTTGCGGCCGATAAAGTGGATGATCAGGATGAAGATGAGGCTCATGCCCATCAGCAGCAGACCGAGCGCCCACAGAACATCGTCCTGGGCCGAGCCCTCGGCATAGACCGCCATGGACGTGGTGAGCGTGGTGGTAATGGTCGAAGCCGGCGACAGCAGCGACGTCGGCATGGCCTCGATGCCGCCGATGACCATGCGCACGGCGAGCGTTTCGCCAAAGGCGCGGGTCATGCCAAGGATGACTGCAGTCATGAGCGATGGCATGGCAGACTTGAGTACCACGTGCCAGATGGTCTGCCAGCGGGTATAGCCCAGCGCGAGCGAACCCTGACGGTAGCTGTCGGGCACGGCGCGCAGGCCATCGACCGAAAGGGTGGTCATCGTCGGCAGGATCATGACGGCCAGCACGATGGCGCCAGGCAGGATACCCAGGCCCGTACTCACGTGGAAAACGCTCTTCATAAGGCCGACGACCACGTGAAAACCGATGAGGCCAAAGACGACCGAGGGAATACCGGTCAAAAGCTCAATGAGCGGCTGAAAGACCTTGGAACCAAACTTAGGGCTAATCTCGACCGCAAAGATGGCAGAGCCGATGGCGATGGGCAGCGCGATGAGCGTGGAGAGCACCATGACCGCAAACGAGGTGACGATCAGAGGCAGGGCGCCGGTGTAAGGCAGACCGTTTTCGGCTGTGTTGGCCAGGTCCCACTTGGTGCCGGTGAAGAACTCGACGACCGAAACGCCATCCTTGAAAAAAGCCGAGAGGCCCTTTTGGGCGACCATAAAGATGAGCGCGGCAACGACAAGCGTCACGAGCGCTACGCACGCGCCCGTGACGCCCAGGCCCACGTTCTCAAGGTCGCGCTTTGGCAGCTGTTTTGCCATTGCAAACCTTTCCGGGGCGATTACTTATTTAGCGGAGACCTTGCCGCTGGCATCCTTGACGACCTTCATGGCAGAGACGGGGATAAAGCCCTGCTCCTCGACGAGCTTGCCCTGAACGTCGTCGGAAAGCATGAATTCCAGGAAGGCCTTGGTGGCGTCGTCGGCGTCCTTTGCGCAGTACATGTGCTCGGTCGCCCAGATCTTGAAGGAGTCGTCGGTGACGTTTGTGCTCTTGGGCTCGACGCCCTCGACCATGATGGCGTTGAACTTGGAGTCATCGAAGTGCGAGAAGTCGAGGTAGGAGATGGCGTTGTCGGTGCTGGCCATCTGAGTCTGGACATCGCCGGACTTGTCGAGCTCGGCGTCGCCCTTAAAGTCGACGGCCTCGTCGCCAAAGACGGCCGCCTCAAAGGTGGCGCGGGTACCGGAGCCGGCCTTGCGGTTGAGAACGACGATCTTGGTGTCGTCGCCGCCGACCTCCTTCCAGTTGGTGATCTGGCCGGAGAAGATACCCTTGAGCTGCTCGAGGGACAAGTCGTCGACCTTCACGTTCTTGGAGACGACGGGGCCCATGCCCACGACAGCGACCTCGTGGTCGACGAGGTTCTTGACCTGGTCGGCCTCGAGCTTGGTCTCGGCGAAGACGTCGGAGTTACCGACGGTGACGGTGCCGGCGGCAACAGCGGTCAGGCCCTTGCCCGAACCGTTGCCCGAGCCGGAGACGGAGACGTCCGAGTTGGCGTCCATGAACTTCTCGGCAGCAGCCTCGACGAGAGCCTGGAACGAGGAGGCACCGTCGTAGGTCACCTCACCGGAGACGGACTCGGCAGCGGCGGCGCTACCCTTGTCGGCGGTGCCGGAGGCACCTGAGCCGCCGCAACCAACGAGGCCGAGACCGACGATGCTGGCGAGACCACCAGCGAGGCCGAGGAACTGACGACGAGAATAAGCCTGATCGAGCATGATCTTCCTTTCATACATGCGACTCGCGGACACCCTGCCCGCTTTGCTGTTTGGAAAGATACGGCCTCGATCGGGCAGCGCCCGCGCCAACTGCGGTTTCTTACGGGCTATTGATAGACCCTTACCGCATGCTCTGCCCAGCCTTTACAAACGGATAACAATCCAGCGCCGAACATGGCACACCTTTTACACCAATGAAAACGAAGTTGCGGTGAAATAGTTCCTGTTTGGCCATCAGACAGCCTCTTTTAGGAACTATTCCACCGCAACTTAAAAAGCCCGGACGAAAGGGGTGCTAAGTTGTTAAAACGCCGCAGCCTTAAAGCTCCAGCTCGTTGAGGCGCAGGATTGCCACGATATAAATCTTGAGCGCTTGCTTGAGGTGCTCTTCGTTTGCGCACTCGTTGGGACCGTGCATCTGGCCGCCCCACGCGGGCAGCTCCAGGCCGGTCTCCTCGGGGCCAAACGACACGGCGCGGGCAAAGTTGCGCGCGTACGTGCCGCCGCCCATGGCAAAGGGCTCGGCGTGCTTGCCCGTAAACTCGTTATAGGTGTCAATCAGCGCCTTCACGGCCGGGTCGTCGGCCGAAACTGAGAACGGCACCTTTGCATGACCCACGCGACACGTCACGTCGAAGCGCCCCACGAGCGGCTCGAGCTGCTCGCGGATGGTATCGGCGCTCGTGCTATCGGGAAAACGCACGTCGATGACCTGCTCGATATGGCCATCCACCACGCGGATGACGCCGGGGTTGCAGGTGAGCGGGCCAAACGCCGGGCTCGTCGCGTCGATACCCAGGCCGCGGCCATAGGCGTCCGCATGCACAAAGGCCAAAAACTTGACAAACTCGTGCTCGGCAGGCGTCAGCAGACGCTCGCCGCGGGCACCAAACGCATCCTCGGCCTCGCGCAGATACGCCACGATCAGACCGACGGCATTGATCGTTCCCTCGGGCATCGAGGCATGGCCACCAATACCGTGGGCGAAAATCTGCGCATGCCCGTTATCGTGTGCCGTAATCTCCAGGCGGTCGGCATTCTCGACCGGCGCCGGCAGCTCATCAGCGGCAATCGCGAGCTCGCAGATAGACTGCGACGGAATGGCGTTGCTCGCCTCGGCACCGCCCCACGACACGATGCGCCCGCCGTCGATCTTGGGGCTCACAAACGTCGCCCCAAACTGGCCCTTCTCGGCATTGCAGACCGGGAACTCGGCATCGGGCGTAAACAGAAAGTCAGGGTCTGCGTGGTTCTCCAGATAATGGTGAACATCGGACATGCCCACTTCCTCATCGCAGCCCAGCAGCGCGCGGAAGGTGTAGCGCGGCACAATGCCGTGCTTGAGCAAATAGGCGCCGGCGTAGAGCGACAGCACGGCAGGACCCTTGTCGTCGATAACGCCGCGGCCGAGCAGCCAGCCCTCGCGACGCTCCATCGCAAACGGGTCGGTGTTCCAGCCGGGGCCTGCGGGCACCACGTCCACGTGGCAGATGGTCGCGAGCTGCTTATCTCCGCGACCCGGGATATCGGCAATGCCCACGTAACCCTCGTCGTCGCTTGTCTGATAGCCGAGCTTCTGCGCGATGCCGAGCGCGCAATCGAGCGCGTCACGAACCGGACGGCCAAACGGCGCGCCGGGCTCCGCATTGGCAGAAACCGCCACGGACGGATAGCTCACCAGCCGCTCGATATCGGCGACGACATCTTCCCAAACCTCGTCGACATACTCGGCAACGCTCTGCTCCACCTGATTCATGGACGACCTCCTTACCAATAAGGGGCAAGTGCGCCGCCCCTCACATCAAGTACTTATATAGCGAAAAGTTTAGCAAGCTCGGCCACCGAATGCACCACCGCATCGGCGCCCGCGGCCTCGTGCTCGCCCGGCGCCGCCGCGCCCGAATAGATGCCAATGCACGGCACGCCCATCGCGTGCGCGCCCTCCACATCGTTAAAGCGGTCGCCAATCATCACGGCCTCGTCGGCAGTCGCGCCAAGCGCCGCCAGGGCGTCGCGGACCGAATCGGCCTTGGTCTCGCGTCCCTGAGGCGGATTCATGCCAACCACGGCTTCGAACTGGCAAAGCCCCAGCTCATACACCATATCGATGCACTTTGCCTCCATGCGCGACGTCGCCACGGCCATACGCTTGCCCTGGGCGGCCAGCCCGTCGAGCAGCTCGGGGATCCCATCGAACACTGGGTACTCTTCCGGTCCCAGCTCATCAAAAAAGGCGCGGTACTCATCGGCCACCATCAGCGACTCCTCGCGCGAGAAGCCGTAAAAGTCGTGGAAGCTCTTCCACAGCGGAGGCCCGATCATACGGCGCAAATCACCCATCTGCGCCTCCGAAAACCCGCGCGCAGCCAGCGTCTTGCGCGTCGAGGTCATCACCGCCCGACCCGTATCGGCCACCGTGCCGTCAAAATCGAACAACACGACCGGCCGTTTGCATATCTCCAACGCCTCCATCGGCATCCCTCTTCCCCAGTTGACGATTTCCACACCGACACTTCAAACTGTTGACTATTCAACAATTGAACCTAGCAATGTGGAACGACTCTACTATACTTGTCGCACTTTGCTCTCAGAAGGCGGCGCGCAAACGCCCCAACGAAAGGTGCAATTATGTCTTTTGCCATCATAACCGACTCCACGTCGGACATCTCCCCCGCCCGTGCCCAAGAGCTCGGCATTTACGTGATTCCGCTGCATGTGATTATCGAGGGTGAGGACCTGCTCGACCAGGTGCAGATTACCGCCCAGGAATACGTCGCGCGCATGGCTGGCTCCGAGCAGCTGCCGCACACCTCGCAGCCGAGCGCCGGCGAGTTTAAGGCGCTCTTTGACCGTGTGCGCGCCGACGGCCACGATAGCGCGATCTTTATCTCGCTGTGCAGCGAGTGGTCTGCCTGCTATTCCAACGCATGCCTGACGGCCGGGACCCATGAGCTCGACGTGCGCTGCATCGATTCGCGCACCGGCTCGGGCGCCGAGGGCCTGCTGGTGGAGTACGCGCTGGCTATGCGCGAGGACGGTCGCAGCCTGGACGAGACCGAGGCGCAGATCCGCGCGACGCTGCCCGACGCCCACCTGCTGTTGATTCCCCGCACGCTCGAGAACCTGGTCAAGAACGGCCGCGCACCTAAACTCGCCGGCCAGCTCACCCAAATGCTCAACATTCGCCTGGCCGTTTCGCCGGAGTGGAAGTCAGGCGAGATCAAGGCCATCAAGAAGGGTCGCGGTGCCAAGCGCATCGTTGCGAACACCATGGCCGACTGCCTCGAGTTTTTGGCCGAGCACCCGGGCTCCAGCGTGCGCGTGCTCACGACCGGCGCTGCCGAGGAGCAGGAGCTCGTCAACCAAGCGCTCGCAGGCCAGAACTACGTAGACGCCGGCACCGGCCCCATCGGCTGCACCATCGCCACCCACGTAGGCGTCGACGCCATCGCCATCAGTTACTGCCCCCGCTACCAACCCACCAATTAGGGCTACCCATACCACTTGCGGTGGAATAGGGACTGTTTTTGGCTTATCAGCCGCAAATCAATCCCTATTCCACCGCAACTTAAAAGCAGTTCATTTGGGACGGGGCTAAAAGACTGGTATCAAACGTATCAGACCAGTCTTTTTAGCCCCGTCCCATTTTAGCTACCCTACATCAGCCCGCTCAGGGCGATGTCGACGGCCTCGTTGAGGTCGTCGGTGATATGCACCAGCTCCGGATCGAGCGGGCTGATCATACCGGCTTCCATCACCGGGCCGTTGAGCCAGTCGAACAGGCCCTGCCAGTACTCGGTGCCCACCAAAACGAGCGGCATGCGCTTGACCTTGTGCGTCTGCACCAGTGTGAGCACCTCGAACATCTCGTCGAGCGTGCCAAAACCACCGGGAAACACGATGGCGCCCGAGCTGTACTTAACAAACATGGTCTTGCGCACAAAGAAGTAGCGGAAGTCCATACCCAGGTTCACGTATTTGTTGAGCCCCTGCTCGTGCGGCAGCTCGATACCCAAGCCGACCGACTTGCCGTTGGCGCTCGCCGCTCCCCTGTTGGCCGCCTCCATAATGCCAGGGCCGCCGCCGGTGATAACCGCCACGCCGCGCTGGGCGATCTTGCGGCCGACCGTGCGCGCAGCCTTGTAGAGCTGATCGGTCTTGGGCGTGCGAGCACTGCCGAAGATGGTCACCGCAGGACCAAGCTCGGCAAGCGCGCCAAAGCCATCGACAAACTCGGCCTGAATGCGCAGCACGCGCCACGGGTCGGCGTGCAACCAATCGGTCGAATCTTCGGGCGCCAGCAGGTTGGCGTAGGTGTTGTCCTTAGGAATCATGGGGCCGCGCATGACCACGGGGCCGCGGCGGTACGTCTCGTCGTAGGCGGGCTCGCCCTCGACATTCTCATTCTTAATCATGGGTACTCCTATCGAAAATAGAAACGGGCGGGGTCGACGCCATGCGTCAAACACCCGCCCGAACATCAACCATTCGGTATGGTACCCACGATGCATCAAGCGCTTGCAAGGCATCGGCCAGCGGTCACACAGACCGTGTTAGCGAACGCGATGACCGATCGCCGCTTGGCCTTTGCCGTTGCTCACGCCCCGCAAGCGCGCCCGCAGCTCTTAGTAATCCACCGCCGCAGGACTGTTCATCCAGTCGCTCACGAACGCGCCGTATCGGCCCTCGATAATGGCTTGGCGAGCACGCTGCATAAGGTTGAGCAGGTAGTAGATGTTGTGCATCGAAAGCAGAATGCCGCCGAGCATCTCCTTCTGCGTGACCATATGACGGATGAGCGCACGGCTGTAACCGCCCGTGCACACCGGGCAGGTGCAGGTGGGATCGATGGGACCGTCGTCGTGCGCAAAGCGCGCGTTACGGAAGTTGAGGCGACCCTCACTGGAAAATGCCGTGCCCATACGGCCGGTGCGCGTCGGCAGCACGCAGTCGAACATGTCGATGCCCACGCCAACGCCGCGCACGAGCGTGGTCGGGTTGCCGACACCCATCAGGTAGCGCGGCTTATGCTTGGGC
>RKAY01000106.1 GCA_014846205.1 Collinsella aerofaciens
TGGTCGATGTGCGCAACGATCGAGAGGTTGCGGATGTGGGAAATGTCAATTGAAGTATTCATGCGGACTATCTTACCCGAGCGGTACAAAAAATGGAGCCTGTTCCATAAAACAGGCTCCATTTATGCGCGTAATCTGTGTGGTGTGAAATTTACAACTTAGGCGTTGATGCTGTTCACGAGCTTGGCAAGACCGGACTTGCGGTTGGAAGCCTGGTTCTTGTGGATGACATGCTTGGCGGCAGCCATGTCGAGACGCTTGGTGACGGTCTTGAGGGCAGCCTGAGCCTTCTCGGCGTCGCCCTCGGCGACGGCGGACTGGACGTGCTTGGTCAGCGTCTTGAGCTCGGACTTGACAGCCTTGTTACGCATGCGAGCTGCCTCATTGGTGCGGATACGCTTCTTCTGAGACTTGATGTTTGCCACTTCTGGAGTTCCTTTCGAGTTCCTTGCAAAAAATGTATGACACCTCTGAGACACGGTGAGGTCATGCAAGCGCCTACTATAGCACGCTCCATCTCAAAGGGATAGAACGAATTTGCCAAAAAGGCAGGTATCATCACGATTTTCTCAAGATGTTCGTAATCCAGAGCAAAAATGCGGTCTGTGAATCGGCCGAACCCTTAAGGGCCAGCTCAACGTCAACGGCACCCTCGAGCGCGGCAACCAGCTCGGTCATGGAAAAACGGCGTGCCCAGGTCAGGTGATTCTTGACCTGCCAGGACTGGAGCTTAAGCGTGGCAGCGAGCTCGCGACCCTGCCCGCGCGCATCAAGGGCCTTGGCAACGATAAGCTCGCGGATGCGTCCGCACAGCAAAGTGTAGGTCCACACATAGCTCTTGGCGGGCAGAAGGTTAAACAGCTCGAGTGAACGGCGCATATCGCGGGCCGAGACCGCATTGAGAAAGTCCCAAGGTTGAACCTCGGCCGTACGCACGATCCAGCGCTCCACATCGGCAAGCTCAATCTGAGGCGCCTCGACCATCTGGGCAAGCTTTACCAAGTCGTTGTCGAGCATACGGGTGTTTTCACCCGAGCGTGAGACGAGCTCCTCAGCGGCTGCCGTGGAGATGGACTTACCGTGTTGCGACGCCATCTGCTGCACGCGACGCGGCAACTCCCAGCGTTTGGTGCCCGAGCAGTCAATCACTGCCTTCTTATCGATCTTGGCGATCGCCTTATACAGGCGCGTGTTCTTGGCAAGCGAATCGGCAATGACAAGGCAGACCGTCGTGGGGCTGGGGCTCGCCAGATATTCGACAAGCGGCTCCGAGACCATCTTGGAAAGCTTTGAGCAGCCATCAAGGATTACCAAGCGAAACTCGCTGCCCATGGGAAAGGTGTTGAGTGAGCCGATAATCGATTCGATATCGGGGTCTTTCGTCATGTCGCGCTCGTCGAGGTTGAACTCGACCATGCCCGACTTTTCCAGACGTGCCTTCATGCGCGAGACGGCGTGGTCACGTTTGACTCCGTCAGTACCGACGATCAGATATGCCGGCAACAGCCCGGTTTCGGACATCGCGCTCCCCCTCTCGCAAACTCACAAGTTTCTACCGTGCCATTCTAGCCCAGGGTCCCACCGCGCGCCAACGATGCCATCACGACCGTTGGTATCGCATCGTAAAGCCATGCGCGGTCGGCGTGATGGTGATATCACCGTGTTCGATGGTGCATGCGAACGCACCACCAGACTGCTTCACGGCATCGATACACTCGTCGGACGGATGGCCATAGCGGTTGCCCTCGCCCGCGCTCGCAAGGGAAAGCTCGGGTCTCAAGACGCCCAGCAACTCGCCGTCGACCGAGACCTTCGAGCCGTGATGCCCCAACTTGAGCACATCGATATCCCCCACCTCCTGCACAAACTCACGTTCCTGGTCAAGCTCGGCATCGCCGGTCAGCAGCATACGCAAGCGCTTTCCTTCCTGCGCAAAGGTGAGCAGCAAGACAAGCGAGTCTTCGTTCCCCTCTCCATCCACAGAATCGAACGGCCACATCACGCGAGCCCGGAATGCACCGATATCGATCATGTCTCCGCGGGCCACCTGCCGGTACGTTACGCCGGGGCGATTCAGGACCTCAGCAGGCGCGCCGTCCAGCGCATCGGCCGCAACCGCAATGGTTCCAACCGAAAACTGATCGAGCACGTCGGGAAGGCCACCCCAATGGTCTTCGTCCCAATGCGTCACGAAGACGGCATCGATATGGTGGACGTTGTTGCGAACCAGCGCCGCCACCACGCGCTCATCGAGCCCGCAGTCGACAAGCGCCACGGTACTGCCCTGACGAACCAAAATCGCATCAGCCTGGCCAACATCGAGGACCGTCACCGAAGGCGGCGCGAATCGATCCCAGTAGACGTACGGAATCCCCGCCAGAAGCGCCAGACAGACTAGCCCAGCAGCCATAGGCCGTGCCTGCGGGCGCGGCCACCAGACCAAAAGAAGCAACAGCGCCAATGGCACCACGTAAATCCAGACCGTATCGGGCGGAACACTCACGGATGCACCCGGCACGGCGGCAAACAGCTGCTCAAAGAACAGTGCGCACCGGGCGGAAATCATGGGTACGACGAGTGCCCAAGCCTGCAACGACGCCACGAGCGAAAAGGGAACCAGCACAATCGACACAGCGAGCAATACACTCACCACCGGACCGATAAACGCATTTGCCAGTGGAGCAATGAGCGAGAACGTACCGAAGGCGGGAATGGTGATGGGGAGCGTCGCCAACTGCGAGCACAGTGTGACGGAAAGCATGCCAGCAATGCTCGTCGGCACACCCAGCTCTCCCAAAGCGTAGGTGGCGTACGGGCAAAAGCACAGGATGGCAAAGACGCTGGCACATGAAAGCTGAAAGCCCATCTCGAACAGTACCGTCGGCCGCAGTAGCACAAAGATGGACATGGTTACGAAGAGTGCCGAAAGGCCGTGCCGGCGACGCCCCGCGCCGTTTACGACAAGCGTCGCAAAGACCATACAGCACGCGCGCACGGCCGAGGGCGAGGCGCCCGTAAAGGCAGCGTATCCCACAAGCGTTATCGCCAATATCGCCCGCTGAAGACCACGTGAGCACCGGGTCTTTTGCAATACACCCTCGATTACAAACCCCACGATAGCCAAATGGCTGCCCGAGACGGCGATAAGATGCGCCGTTCCCGTCACCGAAAACCAGTCGCCCGCCGGCTGGGCGCGCAGCTCGGCCGAACGACCGCAGACGACACCGGCCATGAGCGCACGCGCTGGGTCGCTCGCAGGCGCGATGGACCCAAGCAGCCCATTTCGCAGTCGAAGTAGCGGCCCCGGAGAACCCTCATCGACCGACAAAATCCGAACGGTTTTAATCTTGCGCACCTCGCCTCGAAGCACGCGCGATCGTCCATACGCATCGTTCTCAAAACGTGACACGCGACCGATAACACGCACGTGCGCCCCGACCTTGAGCTCGTAGTCGCACGATAGGCGAACCGTTGTCAAGTTCTTACCGTCCGCGCGTACCTCGCAGGTATAGGAATACACGTCGTCGTTTATGAATGGATCACCCTGCACGACAAACTCGAGGCCACTTGCCGCTCGACCGTCGAGCATCTTCGAGGCGTTGAGCGCACCCACGGCCCACCACGCCGAAACGACCGCACCCGCTATGAGACCGACGGACGCGGCATACAGCCACCGCTTCAAAGGGGCAAGCCGCGCACAAGATTGAGCCAGCATAACGAATACCGCCGACGCAACGGGAATTGCCCATAGCGGCCCGACCGCCGGCGGCCGCTCCCTCAGCAGCACATCAGCGGCCATGTTGAGCACCAAGACGCAGCTCATGCACATACCGGCACACAGGGCCATCGTCCACGGAATCAGGGGCCGCGGAGGCATCACATGCTCGCGCTCGGTCGCACTCATACGCAGATGCAATCTTTGATTTTGGCAAGCTTCTTCTCGCCGATGCCCGACACGCGCATCAGATCGTCAACCGAGGCAAAAGCACCGTTCTTTGTACGCTCATCGATAATCGACTGTGCCATGGAGGGACCGATGCCCGAGAGCGTCTGCAGCTCTGCCGCACTTGCCGTATTAATGTTTACTAGGCTAGTTGCGCCACCCACGCCCGATGAAGCGGAAGCCCCACCATCAACGCCGGCATCCGCAATGGACGCCTGCTGCTCCCCCACCTTTGGTACGTATATTTTTTGTCCATCAGCAACCTTGGATGCCCGATTGAGCCCTGTCACATCCGCCTCGGGTGTCAATCCTCCGGCGGCATCAATTGCCTGCGCCACCCGCGCGCCATCCTTAAGCCGATACACACCGGGTGATACAACGGCGCCATCGACATCGACATAGACCTCTAATTCGGCAGAAGCTTTGTGCGAAGACCCATCGGACTCACGATCATGCGAATCAACGCCAGAACCCGGCTCCGCCGATGAGTCCGAGCCCCCAGCCCGCTCAAACGATACGCCGCCGGCACCGACGCCAAAGCTCGCCATCGCCAGCCCGCTCGCCATCGCGATGACGACGAGTATCGCCACCACCACCGCCTTATGCCCGAGCAACTTGCCCGCCCAGCGGTCCATCTTTTTGACCCGTTCATGTTGTTCGCGCTGCGCCATAGCAAAACCTCCCAGCACCATCGTGTCAGGAAAACGCAGCCGAACGAACCGCATATACAAACCAGTTTTGACGGTCAAACCAAATACCGACCAAAACCTTGCGCGAACATGTCCATTTATTCAGTCACACGTCAGCGAATGAACATCTTGGCATCATTTGCCCAGATAGCAAAAGGCCGACGATGCAAATACATCGCCGGCCTATGCAATAAATTACTCGTGATCTTGGTATATCTCACGCGGAGCGAGCTCCGAATGTTTGCGTTTTAAGGTCTTGGGGGCCTTATACGTGTTGCTGCCAAAATCGATATACTCTGTCTGTTTGAGCAGGCGCTCGATCATCTCCTCGTGATCGAACAGCTCCCAGGCCTCATGCACGGCATCGAGCTTGGCGTGCGTCTCGGGACGGCGCGGCATAAAGAGCGTGCAGCAATCGGGAGCCGCCTCGGTCGAGATATCAAACGTGCCGATCTCCTGGGCACGCGCGATGATCTCCTGCTTATCAGAACCAATGAGCGGACGGAAAACGGGAATCTTCACGGCCTCGTTGACGGCCATGATGTTCTCGAGCGTCTGGGAGGCAACCTGGCCAAGCGACTCACCCGTCACAATGGCCTTGGCGCCCTCGATATGCGCGATGCGCTCAGCAACCGAATACATAATGCGGCGATACATGATGACACGCAGGTTGCTGGGACAGGTCACCGAAATCTCGCGCTGGCAGTCGCCAAACGGCACAACATACAGACGGCCGATCTGGACACCCGGCTCAAGGGCGCGAATGATATCCTGCACCAGATACTCGCTGGTATCCGGCGTCTGCGGACGACCGGAAAAATGTACCGGCACGCACACGGCTCCGCGACGCGCGAGCATCCAGGTCGCCACCGGCGAGTCGATACCCGACGACAGAAGCGTCACGACCTTGCCGGCAGAACCCACCGGCAGACCGCCCACGCCGCGCTCGGAGCGCGCGTACACGTAAACGCTGCCCTGAACAACCAGCACGTGCACCATCGCGTCGGGATCATGCATCTGAACCTTTTTATCGGGGAACGCCTCGCACAGCACCTCGCCAACCTGTCGATTGATATCAATCGAGGTGAGTTCATAGTCGGTGTTCGAGCGCTTGGCATGTACCTTAAACGAGTCGAAGGGGCCAAACTCACGCAGCGCCTTTACAGCCGCCGCGCAGTACTCCTGCGGGTCGCGATTGGTGTGGTAGGCCAGGGAGACACGGGCAACGCCGGGGACGGTGCGGATGACACGCGCCGCCTCGTCGGCCTGATGCTCGTTAAAGGTCACGAGGATATAACCGGAAATTCGAGACACGGCATTCACGGAAAAGGCGGCCAAAGCCGCCTTAATGTTATCCATGAGGATATGCTCAAAATGTGCGCGGTTCTTGCCCTTCAGTCCAACCTCGTGATAGTGGACCAGGCAGACGCGAGCTGCCATTTAGGCTTCAGCAACCTTGTGGCCGAGCGCCTTCTCGTAACGGGCCTCGTCGTAGGAGATATCGCCGTCGACGATCTCGTCCATAGCCATCGAAATGGTATCGGCACCAGAGAGCGCGATGGTAATGTCATCGACATCCTGGACGGCAAGCACGCGATTGTGCTGGCCACGCAGCATGCTATTGATATCGCAGGCGCGCTTGGAGGCAAGCGAAGCGAGCAAGAAGCGGTTGTGATCGGTCTTCTCCAGAAGATCGTCAATGCAAGGCTTTACAACGGACACGGACCTCAGATCCTTTCATGCATATCGAGAACGCGAACGAGCTCATCGGTCGCGCGGTCGAGATCGTCATTCACCACGACGTCGTCGTAGCGGTCGGCAAGGGCAAGCTCATGGGCGGCGTTTGCCATGCGCAGCTCAATCGTCTCGGGCGACTCGGTACCGCGACCGACCAGACGCTCGCGAAGCACCTCGAGCGAGGGTGGCTTGATAAAAATCAGCACGGCCTCGGGGAAGCGCTCCTTGACCTGCAGGGCACCCTGGACATCAATCTCCAAAATCAGAGAAGCGCCAGACGCGAGCTTGGACTGGACCTCGCTCACCAGCGTGCCATAGCAGTTGCCGTGAACCTCGGCCCACTCGACAAACTCACCGTTTGCCACGCGGCGATCGAACTCCTCACGCGTCAGGAAAAAGTAATTGACGCCGTCGACCTCGCCTTTACGCGGAGCTCGCGTGGTAGCCGAAACCGTCAGGCCCAGGTTCGAACGACGCTCGCGCACACGAGTGACGAGCGTGCCCTTGCCTGCGCCTGACGGTCCAGAAATCACAAAGAGCTTGGAATCCTGAGCGCTCACTTATTTGGTCAGCTGCTCGAGGAGCTGCTCGCGCTGACGGACACCGAGGCCCTGGACGCGACGGGTAGCGGAGATGCCGAGCTCCTCCATAATCTTGGCGGCCTTGGCCTTGCCATAACCGGGGAGAGACTCGATGAGGGTGGAGACCTTCATACGGGAAGCGATGGGATCATCGGAGTTGAGCACGGACTCGAGGGACTTCTCACCCTTCTTGATTTGCTCGCGAAGCTCAGCGCGGGCATGACGGGCGGCAGCGGCCTTCTCAAGAGCCTGCTTGCGCTGCTCGTCGGTAAGCTGAGGGAGTGCCATTCGAACCTCCAAATAATTGGTTTAACATTCATTCGATGTTGGCATTTTAGCACGTCAAACGTACAAAATGCTCAATTGCGGCTCCATAGGTTAGACGATACCTGCAAAAAGTGCAATATATCGGTGGCAAAGTTAAGCCCCCGACCCGCGATTCCACACAATAGATGGGAAAGTTTTCGCAGGCACGGGGGCTATTTTGTGCTATTGACACCCAAAAGTGGTGACTTAAGGGAATCTTTTACGCGACGTTTTCGACCAGCTCGGCGACAATCGCGTCAAAAGCGGCAACCGGATCGTCGGCACCGGTGATGGGACGGCCCACCACGATATGGCTCGCGCCGCGCTCGATAGCCTGAGAAGGCGTGGCAACACGAGACTGATCGCCCAGGGCCGCGCCCACGGGACGCACACCCGGGGTCACGATGAGGGCATCGGGGCCCAGCAGCTCGCGCATATCATGAGCCTCCATCGGAGAGCACACAATACTGTCGATGCCGTTGGCCTGAGCAAGCTTCGCCAGGCGGGCGGCCTCCTCGGCCACGGGCGACTCGACACCAATCTCGGCCAGCGAATCCTGGTTCATGCTCGTGAGCACGGTGATGGCGACAAGCTTGGCACGGTCCTCGCGCGCCTCCTCGGCACCCTCGCGACAGGCAGCGAGCATAGCGCCCGAGCCCAGGCCGTGGACCGAAAGCAGGTCGGCACCGGCAAGCGAGGCCGAGCGGGCGGCGCCGCGCACCTGATGCGGAATGTCATGGAACTTAAGGTCGAGGAAGACCTTAAAGCCCAGGTCCTTAAAGGTCTTGACGATCTGGGGACCCTCGGCGTAATAGAGCGTCATACCCACCTTGAGCCATGCGGCATGACCAGAAAGCTCGTGGGCGAGCTCGAGTGCACGCTCACGGTCGCAGTCGAGGGCGACGATAACGCGGTCGCGGGCATCGGTCTCTAGCATTCGAAAGCACCTACCAGCTCGTTGATGTCCTTCACGCCCTGGGACTCGGCCCAGGCCTCGAGCTCGTGCGCGATCTTGAGCGAAGCGCACGGATCGACGAAGTTGGCCATGCCGACCGACACGCAGGTTGCGCCAGCCAGGATAAACTCGGCCGCATCCTCGCCGGTCATGACGCCGCCGACACCGTTGATGGGGATATCGACGGCCTGGGCAACCTCCCAGACCATGCGCACGGCGATGTGGTGGCACAGCGGACCCGAAAGGCCGCCCTTGGGCTTGGCCACGCGAGACTTGCGGGTGTGAACATCGATGGCCATACCCTGGATGGAGTTAATGACCGAAAGGCCGTCGGCGCCGGCAGCCTCGAGAGCCTTGGCAATCTCGGCGACGTTAACCGGAGCCATCTTGACGAACAGCGGCTTGTCGGTCACCTTACGGCACGCGGCCATGACGGAAGAGGCGCCCTCGGGCGTAGAGCCCATAGCGGCACCGCCGGCGGCAATATTGGGGCAGCTGACGTTGATCTCGTAGCCGGCAGCCCAGGGGCACAGCTCGAC
>RKAY01000169.1 GCA_014846205.1 Collinsella aerofaciens
CGCGCTAGCAATGGACCGGAGCAGCTCGCCAACGTGTTCGCAGGCAGGTCGGGCCATACGTGGAACCCGAAGATACGGTCCGCCCCGTAGCGCTCGAACACGCCGCTCTCGCACACCGTCTTGGCACCACCGGTCGTTTCCTCGGCCGGCTGGAACACAAAGAGCACGTTACGTTTAATAGCGCCCGGCCGCTCGCGAATCGTACGGTCGACGTAGGTTGCCGCGGCAAGTGCCATAGCCATGTGTCCATCGTGCCCGCAGGCGTGCATCTTTCCGGGATGCGTCGAGGCAAAGGCCGCACCCGTCGCCTCCGTGATGGGCAGCGCGTCCATATCGGCGCGAATCGCCGTGGCATGCGCGGCGCCCGCGCCGGCGTCGAAGAAAGCACAAACACAGCTGGGGCAGGGATGGATCACTTCACAGGCAAGCGAGGCGAGCACGCCCTCGATATAGGCTAAGGTTTGAGGAAGATCGAAATCGAGCTCCGGAATGCGATGCAGGTCGCGACGATAGCGACGAAGTTCTTGGAGCTCGGTCATAAAGGATCCTTTCATGGGGCATATCCATTCACACACTATTGTGACGCAGGATTGTGGCACCCTTGTTTCTAGCATGATGCTGCATTTTTTAAACGTTATATACGAATACTCTTGTTTGGTAAAGTGCAACGTGGTAGGGTCTTTACCACTTGATAGAGGCGCGGGCACGATGAGCCGCGGGCGAGTCGGCAGACTTTGACCCCGCGGGGAGGCGAAACCCGCCGAACTGGGCTTTTCGGGCACGAACAGCCTGGTGGGCCTGCGGGAAACACCCGCAGGACTGTCTGCAGCAATGCGGGAGCGCTATCCGGACATTGGGTCCACGCTATGCGGATTCGATGCGCAGATGGCGCCGTCTGGATAGCGAGGTTTACGGGACATGGCATTGACCCCCAACGAAGCATATGCGGCTAAGCAGCCGTTTGTGGACAAGGAGACGCTCGAGCATATCGTCGAGCAGTTCCCCACGCCATTTCATCTATATGACGAGGCGGGCATCCGCCGCAACATACAAGAGGTGCGCGACGCCTTCGCATGGAACCCGGGCTTTAAGGAATACTTTGCCGTCAAGGCCAATCCCAACCCGGCGCTCATCTCCATTCTCAACGAATACGGCTGCGGCTGCGATTGCTCGAGCTATACCGAGCTTATGATCGCCCGCTCGCTGGGCATTACGGGACATGACATCATGTTCTCGTCCAACGACACGCCGGCGGCGGACTTTGAGCTCGCCGACAAGCTGGGTGCCATCGTCAACTTTGACGACATCAGCCACATCGAGTTCTTTGAGCACGTTGCGGGGCCCATCCCCAAGACGGTCAGCTGCCGCTTTAATCCGGGTGGCCTGTTCCAGCTCTCCAACGGCATCATGGACAACCCGGGCGACTCCAAGTACGGCATGACCACCGAGCAGCTCTTCGAGGCCTTCCGCACGCTCAAGGCCAAGGGTGCCGAGGACTTTGGTATCCACGCATTCCTTGCCAGCAACACCGTCACCAACGACTACTACCCCAAGCTTGCGCGCATCCTCTTTGAGCTTGCCGTGCGCCTGGAGCGCGAGACCGGCGCACACGTCGCCTTTATCAATCTGTCCGGCGGCGTCGGCATCCCCTATCTGCCCGAGCAGCAGGCCAACGACATTCACGCCATCGGCGAGGGGGTGCACGCGGCATACGACGAAATCCTGGTTCCCGCCGGCATGGGCGATGTGGCCATCTGCACCGAGATGGGCCGCTTTATGATGGGCCCCTACGGCTGCCTGATCACCAAGGCCATCCACGAGAAGCAAATCTACAAGGACTATATCGGTGTCGACGCAAGCGCCGTCGATCTGATCCGCCCTGCCATGTATGGCGCTTACCACCACATCACGGTGATGGGTCAGCCGGGTGGCTCCGACAAGACCGCGGCGCCCGTCACAAACACGTACGACATTACGGGCAATCTGTGCGAGAACAACGACAAGTTCGCCATCGACCGCGAGCTACCGCAGATCGACATGGGTGACGTGCTCGTGATCCACGATACCGGCGCGCATGGTTACTCCATGGGCTACAACTACAACGGACGCCTGCGCTCCGCCGAGGTTCTGCTGCGCCCCGATGGCTCGGCCGACCTCATCCGACGCGCCGAGCGCCCGGGCGATTACTTTGCCACGCTCGACGTGCTGCCGTGCGGCCGAGAGTTGCTGGCCAAGTCGCGCGCCGAAAGTGCTCGCCGTCGCGCTCAGGACGAGCGCTTGGCCGTCGCCGCCCAATGGAACAAGCGCATCCAGATCGCGGAAGCGAAGGAGAAGAACATGGACATCCGCAATCTCGAGGGTTCAATCGTCGCCCTTGTCACGCCGTTTAAAAAGGACGGCAGCGTCGACTTTGACGCGCTCGAGCGCCTTATCGATTTCCACCTGCAAAACGGTACCGACGCCATCCTCACCCTGGGCACCACCGGCGAGAGCGCCACGATGACCGACGACGAGGACAACTCCGTTGTCGCCGCCGTGGTCAAGCATGTTGCAGGACGCGTCCCCGTCATCGCCGGCTCGGGCTCCAACTCCACGCAAACCATGCTCACCAAGTCGCTCACCTACCAGGGCTTGGGCGCCGACGGCCTGCTGCTTATTACCCCCTACTACAACAAGTCTAATGAAGAGGGCATCTACCAGCACTTTAAGACCGTCGCCGATGCGGTGGACATCCCCTGCATCCTGTACAACATCCCCGGCCGCTGCGGCTGCGGCATCAGCGAGCGCAATGTGGAGCGCCTGGCCGCGCACCCCAACATCATGGGTATTAAGGAAGCCTCGGGCAACGTCGCCTACGCGGCCAAGATCGCCCACCTGCTGTCCGACGACTTCCGCATGTACTCGGGCGAGGACGCACTCACCGTGCCGCTCATGAGCCTGGGCGCCTCGGGCACCATCAGCGTGTGGGCCGATGTTCAGCCGCAGCTCGTGCATGACATGTGCCGCGCCTATCTGGACGGCGATGTGGCGCGTGCCCGCCATATCCAGATTGCCGGTCAGCCGCTCATCAACGCCCTCTTTAGCGAGGTCAACCCTATCCCCGTCAAGGAAGCGCTCGCACAGATGGGTATGATCGAGGCAAACTACCGCATGCCGCTATGCCCCATGGCAGACGACACGCGCTCCGCACTTACCGATGCTCTGAAGGGAGCTGGTCTGCTTGATTAAGACCGCCATTATGGGAACGGGCCGCATGGGCTCGCTCATCCGCACTACCGCCGAGGGCGTTGTCGATGCCGCCGGACAGCCTGTTTTCGACATCGTCGCCCAGATCGGTTTTGACCTGTCCGAGCTCGAGAGCGCCCCGGCAGCCGACGTCATCATCGACTTCTCGAACGTCGTGACCTTCGATGCCGTCGTCGCCTATGTCGAGCGTACAGGCGCCGCGTTGGTCTCGGGCACCACGGGCTACACACCCGATCAGATGGATCGCCTGCGCGAGCTGGGTCAGAACGCCCGCGTCATGCACTCCGGCAATTACTCCATCGGTATCGCAGCCCTGCGTCATCTGGTAGCACAGGCCACACGCGAGCTGCCCGGCTTTGACTGCGAAATCGTCGAGACGCACCATAACCAAAAGGTCGACGCCCCCAGCGGCACTGCCAAGTTGCTGCTCGATGCCGTCGTCGAAGCCGAGCCCGAGGCGGGCTACCACCCCGTCTATGGCCGCGAGGGCATGTGCGGAGCGCGCGACCCCAAGGAGATCGGCATGCACTCGCTGCGCGGTGGCACTGTCGCCGGCGTACACGAAGTGAGTTTCTTTGGCCAGGACGAAGAAGTCACGCTCACGCATCGCGCCACGAGCCGTCAGATCTTCGTCAACGGCGCCCTGGCAGCCGCGCAGAAGCTCGTCACCCGCGAGCACGGCTTCTATACGTTCGACCAGGTCATGTTTGCCTAACCAGATATCAACCGGATCCACCCAAAGGAGAGACAGCAAATGAGCAATGCAGCCGAGATGGATGCACAGGAGATTATCAACTACATCGCCACCGCGCCCAAGAAGACGCCCGTCAAGCTGTACGTGCGCGAAAAGCCGGGCATGAAGGTCCAGTGGGGCAATGCGCATGTCTATGGCGGTCGCCGTGGCAAGACCGTATTTGGCGACTGGGATGAGCTCAAGGCAATCCTCGACGCCAACGCCGACTCCATCGACTACTACGACGTAGAGAACGACTGCCGCAACTCCGCCGTGCCCATGCTCGACCTCAAGGGCATCAACGCCCGCATCGAGCCGGGCGCGATCATCCGTGACCGCGTCGAGATCGGCGATCGCGCCGTCATCATGATGGGTGCCATCATCAACATCGGCTCCGTCATTGGCGAAGGCTCCATGATCGACATGGGCGCCGTGCTGGGCGGCCGCGCCACCGTGGGTAAGAACTGCCACATCGGCGCCGGCACCGTACTGGCAGGCGTCGTTGAGCCCGCGAGCGCCACGCCCGTCATCATCGAGGACGATGTCATGATCGGCGCCAACGCCGTGGTCCTGGAGGGCGTGCGCGTGGGCAAGGGCGCTGTCGTTGCCGCCGGCGCCGTGTGCGTCGAGGACGTCCCCGCCGGCGCCGTCGTGGCCGGTGTCCCCGCCCGCGTCATCAAGATGCGCGACGAGAAGACCGACAGCAAGACCGGTCTCGAGGAAGGCCTGCGCCAGCTGTAGGGTTGCGCGGTTTTGACAAACCGCGTAACTAGCCGACGCTGCAAACGCCCCAGAGCGGCAATCTGACGTTCAATCGTCGGGCATGACCGAAAGGTCAATGCCCTCCTCTTTCACGTCACCTTGCTCGCTCTGGGGCGTTTTCGCTGACTTATGCTCAACCTGTGGGGCAATTCAGCCCTAAACAAGAAGGCCGAGGCCCCAAGGAGCTTCGGCCTTCGCTTTCTCGCTGCAGGCGTAACGCAACTTATCGATTCTCGATGCTGCCGATGTTTTTGAGTTCGATGGAGATGAGGCCGTTGGGCTCATTGACGAACTCGATGTACTCGGAGTTCGAACCCATCTCGGCCGGGAAGCTGATCTCGATACCCGTGTCGGTACGGATCTTGTGATTACGCACGGCCGCGCGCTCAACTTGCTTGCGCTCCACGGGCACGCGCTCGGGCACCTTCTCCTCGGTCAGCGCCGCACGCACGCTCTCCTTGATGACCGGCTCGTCCTCAAAGACCTCATCGACAATGTCCCAAGGCGGCAGTTCCTCGTCATCCTCAACCTTCTCGGCAACGGCAGCCTTAACCTTAGCGAGCGCTACGGCCGTATTGGCACCGTGCTCCTCGGCGACTTCCTCGACCACACGCGTCACGGTGTCGATGACCTCCTTGCCCGATACGCCCGTGTCGCACTGAAGCAGGCCATCGGGGATAAGCATACGGTCCTCGCCGGCAATCTTGCGCTTCTTGTCCACATAGCCGATCTCCATGGTGCTCGCGCGCACAATGGCATAACTCGGCACCTTTTGAGAGGGGTTCGGCAGAATGGCGTAGTGGCGCGCGATGTCGTTGCGCACCTCCCCCTCCTCGCGGCCCACTTCGTGCATAAAAGCCTGCTTGGAGCCCAGCAGCATCACGGCAAACCAGCGGGCATCCTCATCGTCATCAAAGTCCGCCACAAGCACGTCAGTGGACTCGGCTTTCTCGGCTTTGGTGAGCTCGGAGGAGATAAACTCCGCAATCTGCTGCGACAGGTCCACGAACTCGCGCTCGCCAAAGAAATAACCCTTGAGCTCGCCGCCGAATGCGGAGTTCTCGGCAAACGTGGCACGCTTGTTATCAGCCGAGGTACGAGCACGCCGCAGGTGCGTGGTTACGAAATTACGCACGGTGCGGCTCTCGATATCGAGCTCGCGTTGACTCATGACGTTGACGGCAGAGTCAAAGTCCAGGATATGCAGAATCGCGTGATTGATTTTCATATACGGCATTCCGTTCTAGATCGATTTCGGCACGAACCAGTATAGCGGTCGATCCCGCCCCAAGCGCATCGAAGATTGGTGCATCGGGGACAGGTTGCTTTGCACCAATGGCTAGCGCAGGAGCTCGGACTGCCAAGCCTCGAGTTGTTCTGCCAAGCTCTTGCCGGCAGCGGGCATGTCGATTTGGGGTCGCTTGGGCAGCAGCGCGCATTTAAGGATTGCCACGATGGTCTGCGAGACAAAGCGGCGTGTATCCTTGTCGAAACCTTGCGCAGCCTGGAGCATCACGGGCAGGCTCTCGCGCAGATTCCCAGCGATATCCGCAAACCGCTCAGCACCCGTAGCCTCAAACACGGAGAACAACGCATCTACAAAACGCTCGCGCTCGCTAGGTGACACTGCAAGCAGCATCTCGCGAATGGAGCCATCAACGTATCGAGCACCGGCGGACAGGCGCTCACAGTACACGAAGTCGCGACCATCAACCACCCAGCTAAAGGGATTGTGCTGCAGCAGGCTGAACTCGGTGCTCTCAACGATGGCATAGTCCTCCTGCGTCTCGAACATCATGCCAAAGATCGACGACCGAGGTAGCGTCTTGTCGATTCGACCGGAAAGATCGGCAAAGGCGTTGCCGTTCAGAAACTCCTCGACGAAGCCCGGACCATCATGGGAATACGCCCGTTCGATTCGCTCACGGGCGACATCGGAGCACATCGCCGCACCGTACACCGCAAGGTTTCCACCCTTGGAATGACCTCCGCACAAAAGCGGCCCGTCAATCGCATCCGCCGCCTCGTCCACATAACGCGCCGCGGATTCCTGGGCCGGCACAGGACACCGAAACGCCATGTTAAAGTCCTCTTTCCAACCCACAATCGTGCTGTCGGTCCCCCGGAAGGAAAGATAACTAAACCCCGCCGGAAACCGGAACGCCATGGCTGCAAACTGCTCTGTCGCCACCACATCGCTCACGGCACGATAGCCGCAAACGTGCACGCCACGGTAGCGAGGGCTTGCTGCCACGGCCCCCAACAAGGCCCTGCTCCCCTCTGGGTCCCACAAATCGTCAATCATATCCCGGTAGCACTCGGCACGCAGCAGCTCGCGTACGTCTAGGCCCTGCCAGTTCGTCAGCTCCGCCATATCACTCGGCAAACGCAAATAGGACAACCATGCAAAGACCAGGCTATCCACCGCGCAGAACGGCCGCTCCTCAAACGGATCAAACGCCGTCTGGGCATAGGTCAAAAAATTAGGCGAATCCGACATGGCCCTCCCATCAACTATGGTGCATTGGGATGGTGCAAAGTTACCTGACCCCCTTGCACCAAAAAGGCGCCCGGACCGTGTGGCCCGGACGCCTTTCATTGTAGCCTGTTGCCCAAAAGAGCTTGATTTAGCAGGAGAAGTCGACGCTGTCGATGATGTCCTTGAGGGCCTTGGCGGAGGCGGTGAGCTCATGCTGCTCGTCATCGTTCAGCGGCACGGGGACGCGGCAGACAACGCCGTCGCGGCCAACGACGGTCGGCATGGAGATGGCAAGATCGGACAGGCCGTACTCGCCCACCATGAGCGAGGAAACGGGCAGAACGGTCTGCTCGTCACGCATGACGGCAGTGCAGATGCGCTTGACGGCCATGGCGACGCCGTAGTAGGTAGCGTGCTTCTTCTCGATGATGGTGTAGGCGGAGTTCTTGACGTCCTCGGCGATGCGCTTCTCGGCAGCCTCATGCTCCAGATGACCGTGAAGCTCGCAGAAGGTGTTCAGCGGCACGCCGGCAACCTGAGCGCTGGACCAAGCGACAAACTCGGAGTCGCCGTGCTCACCCATGACATAGGCCTGGACATCACGCGGGTCGACCTCGACGTGAGCGCCGAGCATCTGCTGCAGACGGCCGGTGTCGAGCACGGTACCGGAACCGATGACGTGGCCCTCGGGCAGGCCGGACATCTTGATGGCGGCGTAGGTCAGAACGTCGACCGGGTTGGAGACGATGAGCAGAATGCCGTCGAAGCCAGACTTCTTAATCTCGGGAATAATGGACTTAAAGATGCTGACGTTCTTATTGACCAGGTCCAGGCGGGTCTCACCGGGCTTCTGGGCAGCGCCAGCGGTGACGACGATCATGGCGGCGTCGGCGACATCGGAGTAATCGCCGGCGTAGATCTTCATCGGCTCGGCAAACGTCATGCCGTGCGCGATATCCAGAGCCTCGCCCTCGGCGCGGTTCTTGTCCACGTCGATGAGGACCATCTCGGAGAACAGACCACTCTGCATCAGCGCGAACGCCGAAGACGAACCGACGAAACCGCAGCCGACAATAGCGACCTTCTTCTCGTTAACCATTAGAAACTCCCATCTCTCTCCACAAACAAGCCGCCCGGGAACGACCCGAGCGGCTTGCCGTAATCCCAATACATCCAATCGGGACTTTGATTATGCTCCTATTCGCAGGCAAATATCGACCGTTTACCGAAATTATTTGCAGGATTCGTAAAATAACTGCACGAAATCGGTTTCGAGCTATTGACGGGCCGAAATACCTTTCTAATACAGGCCCGCCTCGCGAATGGCCTCGACAGCCAAAGCGATCTGATCGGGCGGCAGGACCAGCGCCATGCGCACGTGCCCCTCGCCCGAAGGGCCAAAGCTCGCGCCCGGCGTCACCACAACGCCGGCCTTCTCCATAAGCTCCTCGCAAAACGCCATGGAATCGGTGCGACCACCGGGAAGCTTGGCCCACACAAAC
>RKAY01000143.1 GCA_014846205.1 Collinsella aerofaciens
GCCACGCTTTTGGCCTCGAGTCGTATCTCCATTTGGACGAGAAGCGCACGCGCGTGACCGAGCTCGAGGCCAAAAGCGTGGCCCCCGGCTTTTGGGATGACGCCGATGCCGCCCGCGCCACCATGGAAGAGATTGCCCGCGCCAAGGAGGATATCGCTGCCGTGGATACCGCGCGCGGTGAGCTATCTGATGTCCGCGCGGCGCTGGAGCTCGCCGACGAGATGGGCGATGACCCCGATGCCGCCGCGCTGCGCGAGGAGGCTGCCGCGACGGCGGAGCGCCTGGCCCGCACCGTCGACGAGCTCGAGCTCTCGAGCTGGTTTACCGGCGAGTTCGATCACGGCGACGCGATTGTGACCATCAAGCCCGGACAGGGTGGCCTGGAGGCGCAGGACTGGACCTTCATGCTCTTTAAGATGTACATGAAGTACTGCCAGCGCCGCGGCTGGAAGGTCACGATTAACGACTGCCCCGCCGCCGAGGTCATCGGCATTGATCGCGCGACCTTTACCGTCGAGGGCAAGGATGCCTTTGGCATGCTGCGTGCCGAGGCCGGTGTGCACCGCCTGGTACGCATTAGCCCCACCGATGATAAGAAACGCCGTCAGACTACGTTTGCCGGCGTCGAGGTCATTCCCGTACTGCCCGATGATATCGACATCGAGGTCAACCCCGACGACATCCGCGTGGACGTGTACCACGCGAGTGGCCCGGGCGGTCAGGGCGTCAACACCACCGACTCCGCTGTGCGCGTGACGCATTTTCCCAGCGGCATTGTGGTTACCTGCCAAAACGAGCGCAGCCAGATTCAGAACAAGGCCGCGTGCATGCAGATCCTCAAGGCCCGTCTGTACGAGATCGAGCTCGAGAAGCGCGCCGAGGCGCTTGACGAGATCCGCGGGCCAAAGACCACGATTGGGTTTGGCAACCAGATTCGCAGCTACGTGCTCTACCCGTATCAGATGGTTAAGGATCTGCGTACGGGCGTGGAGACCAGCAACGTCGAGGCCGTCCTCGATGATGGCGACCTGGACCCGTTTGTGATCGGCTACCATCGCTGGGCGACCGGCAACGCCGATGCGGAAAGCCAGAGCGCCTAAACCCATAGGGTTGGCCTTGGGCAGATGTGGCCAATACGGACCCTGTGCGGGGGTGGTATTTGGTCGGCGAATCGGTAAAATCGAATACAGCAAGAAGTTCAAAGCGCATCCGACGGGGTGCGCTTTTTTGAGGGAGGCAGCATGGCATATCGTCTGGACATCAAGCGCATTCTTTCGATGAACTTCTTTCACGATCTGCCCAAGATCATGTTTGGCTGCGCTCTGGCTGCTATCGCGACGGACCTGTTTTTGATCCCCAACGGCCTTGCTGCCGGCGGCGTTACGGGTCTCGCCACGATTATCCAGGCAGTCGGTGCGTCTCATGGCATCTCGTTGCCTGTCGGTGTTCAAACCATTGTGATGAACGCCTTGCTGCTGCTGGTGGTTATGCGCACGGGCGGCATGTTTTACGTGGTGCAGACCGCGACGGGCTTTGTGCTGCTGGGCTTTTTCACCGACTTGTTCGCTCCGTTTGTGGCGCCGCTGGCGCATTCCGATCTTATGCTTCCCGCCATGTGGGGTGGCATTATCACGGGCATCGGCTACGGTATGGTGCTGCGCGCCGGTGCCAACACTGGCGGCTCCGACACGATCGGCCAGATCATCTCGCGCAACACGTCGCTACCGGTGGGCTCCACCGTCATGGCGATCGACGTTGCCGTGTGCGCGCTCTCGGCCCCAGTCTTTTCAGTCGAAAACGCGCTGTATGCAGGCCTTTCGATGGTCATTAGCGGTTATGTGATCGATGCTGTGGTCGACGGCGGCAACAGGCGCCGTATGGTGCTCATCATCTCGGAGAATTTCCCGGATATCGCGGCCGACATCATGTATGGTCTGGGACGCGGCTGCACCAAGTTTAGGGCGACCGGTATGTACTCGGGTGCCGAGAAGCCGGTGATCATGGTCATTGTGAACCGCCGCGAGCTCAATACGCTCAAGACGATCGTGCGCGAGCGCGATCCTCACGCCATTGTGACGGTCGCCGACGTTACAGAAACCTTCGGCGAGGGCTTCAAGGACATTAACGCGTAGGGCCGACTGCGTTCCATCCAAAAGACGTTCACATTGATAAACCGTTTCATCTGCGGGACTGCCTGCTAAATTGCTCAAATAATGATAAAAAGTCTGGTAAAGCCATCAGTTTTCAGCATAATGAATGACGTACGTGCATCGCGGCTGTGTTGGGACTACCTTTCCGTGCCGTGCACATCTTGTCTTAAGAGGATGAAAGGAAGGCACAATGAGCGACGAAGAGCTCAAAAAGGTTGCCAACGAGGTAAGGAAGGGCATCGTCACCGGCGTGCACGCTGCCAAGTCCGGCCATCCGGGCGGTTCGCTCGGCGCTGCCGACATCATGACCTATCTGTACTTTGAGGAAATGAACGTCGACCCGGCTGATCCCCGCAAGGCCGACCGCGATCGCTTTGTGCTCTCCAAGGGCCACTGTGCTCCGGGTCTGTACGCCGTGCTCGCCGAGCGCGGGTTCTTCCCCAAGGAGGACCTCGAGACGCTGCGCCATATCGGTAGCCATCTGCAGGGCCATCCCAACATGAACGACACCCCGGGTGTCGATATGTCCACCGGCTCGCTGGGTCAGGGCATCTCCGCTGCCGTGGGCATGGCCGTTGCCGCCAAGCACTGGGGCGATGCTTATCGCACCTACGCCCTGCTGGGCGACGGCGAGAGCGAGGAGGGCCAGGTCTGGGAGGCCGCCATGTTTGCCGGCAACCAGCAGCTCGACAACCTCTGCGTGATCGTCGACCACAACGGCCTGCAGATCGACGGCCCCGTCGAGGAGGTCAACGATCCCATGCCGCTCGCCGACAAGTTCCGCGCCTTTAAGTTCCACGTGGTGGAGCTCGCCGACGGCAACGACTTCGATCAGATCCGCGCTGCCTTTGCCGAGGCCCGCGCTTCCAAGGGTCAGCCGACCGCCATTATCGCCGAGACCACGAAGGGCAAGGGCGTCTCCTTTATGGAGAACCAGGTTGGCTGGCACGGCAAGGCCCCCAACGATGAACAGTTTGAGCAGGCCATGGCAGAGCTCACGGCCGCCGGAGAGGAGCTCTAGGATGGCAGACGTCAAGAAAATCGCCACGCGCGTAAGCTACGGCGAGGCCCTCGTCGAGCTCGCCAACGAGCACGATGACTTTGTGGTCCTCGACGCCGACCTGGCCGCCGCCACGCAGACCGGTAAGTTTAAGGCCGCTTGCCCCGACCGCTTCTTCGATGTGGGCATTGCCGAGAGCAACCTGATGGGTGTTGCCGCTGGCATTGCGACCACCGGCCGCGTTGCCTTCGCGAGCAGCTTTGCCATGTTTGCCGCCGGCCGCGCCTTTGAGCAGGTCCGCAACTCCATCGGCTATCCGCATCTCAACGTTAAGATTGGCGCCACGCATGCCGGTATCTCGGTGGGCGAGGACGGCGCCACGCACCAGTGCTGCGAGGATATCGCCCTCATGCGCGTTATCCCCGGCATGACCGTGATCGTTCCCGCCGATGACGTGGAGGCCCGTGCCGTGACGCGCGCCGCCTATGAGTGCGACGGCCCCGTGTACATGCGCTTTGCCCGTCTGGCCTCGCCGGTCATCAACGACCCCGAGACCTACAAGTTCGAGGTAGGCAAGGGCATCGTCATGCGCGAGGGCACCGACGTCACCATCATCGCCTGCGGCCTGATGGTCGGCGAGGCTCTCGAGGCCGCTGAGCAGCTCGCTGCCGAGGGCATCGATGCCGAGGTCATCAACATGCACACCATCAAGCCCATCGATGCCGACCTGATCGTCAAGAGCGCCACCAAGACCGGCCACGTCGTGACCGTCGAGGAGCACTCCGTGATCGGTGGCCTGGGCAGCGCCGTCGCCGATGTCCTGTGCGAGCAGTGTCCGACGCCGCTCAAGAAGATCGGTGTCAACGACACCTTCGGCGAGTCCGGCCCGGGTGCCGAGCTCCTGCACAAGTACGGCCTGGACGCCGCCAACATCGTGGCGACCACCAAGGAGTTCTTGGCCTAAGGCGTTTTGGTTGCGCTTTAACTTGGAAACCGTTCCCATATTGGGCAATGAAAAAGCCGGGGTGCCTTCCATCTGGAGGCACCCCGGCTTTGTGTTTGGGAGGAGGAACGGTTAGAGGAGCTTCACGGTCGGGGCGAGAGCGTTGGCAAAGATGTCGTCTGGCCAGCATACCGCTGCGACATTAGCGTCATTTGCCGCAACCATATCAGCAAGAATGGAGTCGTAGGAGATTGTCCCCAACGATTGGAGGTCGACTATCTCGCGTGCGGCATCATCCGAACACAAGTTAAGACGATATGCAGCTTTTGATAAATGGTCTTGCCCCGCATCAAAGGCCCAACGATAAATTACTAGTTTTACATAGTGGTTTTCGTCGAGCTTGATGTCGCGAATACGGCCGCACTCGATATCTCCCGCGTTTCCATACGGTTCATTTTTCATGGCAAGATATCCAAGCTCTTTATCTGGAAAGGCAGTCGAGTACAGCCCTATCGCATCTCCGTCGACTTCTGCTGTCACCCTACCATCCCAGTACTCGGGCAGGTCGACACTGAAGGTTTGGGCCTCGATGTGGCGTGCGGCGGCTTTGCGCTGTTCCTCGGCCTGGCGTGCCGCTTCCTCTTCGGCGGCTTTCTTGGCCGCGACGGCGGTGTCGCGGCGGTTCATTGCGGCGTGTTGCAGTGCATCGACGTTGGGCGCGTCCTTGCCCTTGTATGCCATGGCGAGTGTCACGGCGTCGTTGATCTCGTCGTCGGTCACGTCGGCAGCATCGATGGGCGTAAAGTCCAAAACCGAATCCTGCTCGGCGAGTTCTGCCAAGTCGATCTTCTCGCCCTTGGCAAAAGCGTCGTCGAGCATGAGTTCGGCCTTTGTGCAAGGCACCTGGTAGATGGTGCCATCGGCGGCGATGGGGGAGCCTGCCGCCTTGAGCGTGTACTTGCCCTGGATAAGCTTGATGCCCGAGCCGTCGGAAGCGACATATTCGACCTTGTCGACCTTCTTTCCGTCGACCGTCTTGCCCTTTATGCGCACCGGCACGCGCGAGGCCCCGTTATCGGTGTCCCACCCTTCGGCCTTTACACTCACCACGAGCGCATGCTTGGAATGCGCCGACTCATACTGCTCCTGCTCCTGAACATGCTGCTGATACAGGTGATACGCCAGCCCACCGCCCCCGCCAACAACGATTACCGCCGCGCAGACGATAGCGATCACGACGCCCTTCTTGGACTTCTTGCTGGGGGCTGGCGAATCCACAGGTGCCGGCGCAACCGCGGGGTTGGTTACGGGCATAGCCTGTGTCCCGTCAAGCGCAGCCCCGCATCCCACGCAAAACTGAGCCTCATCAGCAAGCTCAGCACCACAATAAGGACAAACCATATCAACCTCCAGCATGCCTAGAACCATCCGTCTAGCTCAACTGTAAAGCGATATCCCCAACCAAAGTTGCGCAACAATGAGCCTCAATATAAGTTGCGGTGAAATAAGGACTGATCAGGGCTTTTAACTGCTAAAACAGTCCCTATTTCACCGCAACTTCTAAAGAGGCCTTATCAAGCAGGGCTTTTATTGGGAAAAGGGCCCAGCACAACAAAGTGCAATTAGCTTGACGCTCCTAACGGTAGCGTCGGCGTAAGCCTCTGGGTGGGGCACGCTTTGAAAACAATCCGCAGCGCGGAACCCGCTTATCTGGAGCTCCGTAGGAGCAAGATAAGTGGGTTTCATGCGCGAGGACGTTTTCAAAGCGTGCCCCACCCAGAGGCTGGTGGGAGTCGCAAAACCGTGCGTCTTATGTGCAGCAAAGGCAATCCTGCTAAAATACAAAGCGCTCATGTAGTTTAAACGCACGATGATAAGGAGCACCAGTGGGTAACCACTTCCGTACCTCCGGTGCGGGCGATGACACCCCCAAGACGCAGCCGAGCGTCGCGGGCAACCGTTTCGCCACTCCGGATTCAGAGGGTCAGCTGTTTAGCCCGATCCCCCCGCAGCCGGCAGATCAGGCACAGCCGGCATCAGATCCCTTTGCCTACAACCCCACCAACGATGTCGCGCTTTCCGCTGCGGCGGGCTTTGAGTCCGTCCAGACGGTGACTGCCCGAGTGGCTCAGCCTCAGGCGAGCGCTGTCGCGCCGCAGCCTACCGTGGCCGGCATTCCCGACCCCATGGCTCCTGCGACCCCCGCGCCGCAGCCCGCGCAGTCCGGTCTTTTTGCCGGCATCCCCGATCCCACGCAGCCCGCTGCTCCGGTGGTCGAGCGCGACCAGGCCGCCGAGGTCGCAAGCCTCGATAACGCGCTCAACAACCCCGACTTCACGTCGGTCTTTGCGCCTATCGACCCGCAGGCCAGCCGCAAGAAGATGGCCAAGCAGGCCGGTGTCGAGCCCGTCATCCTCATGGAGCACGTCACCAAGATCTACCCGGCGCAGCCCAACAAGCCCGCGCTCGATGACATCAACATCGAGATCTATCCGGGCGAGTTCGTCTTTTTGGTCGGTCACTCCGGTTCGGGTAAGACCACGCTGCTGTCGACGCTCAACCGCGACGTCAAGCCCACGAGCGGTCGCATTTTGGTCGCCGGCCAGGACCTCATGAAGATCAAGAACCGCAAGGTTCCGTTCCTGCGTCGTCAGATTGGCGCCGTGTTCCAGGACTTTAAGCTTCTGCCTCAAAAGTCTGCCTACGAAAACGTGGCGTTTGCCCTGCAGTGCATCGGCAAGCCCAAGGGTGTCATTCGCAGCCAGGTTCCCGAGGTGCTGCGTCTGGTCGGCCTGGCCGATCAGATGGACTCGCTGCCCGATCAGCTTTCCGGTGGCGAGCAGCAGCGCGTTGCCGTTGCCCGCGCCATGGTCAACCGCCCGCCGCTGCTGATCTGCGACGAGCCCACAGGCAACCTCGACCCGGCGATTTCGCTGGGCATCATGAAGCTGCTCGAGCGCATTAACCGCACCGGTACCACCGTGATCGTCGCTACGCACGACCGCGAGATGGTCGATAGCATGCACCGTCGCGTGATCGCCCTCGAGGGCGGCCACGTAATCCGCGACCAGGAGAGGGGAGGTTACGGCAACTATGGCACCAACTAACGTGGGCTACTCGCTCAAAGAGGCAATGAGCCACTTCTTCCGTAACTGGACCACCTCGCTCGGCGCCGTCATCACGATCTTCCTTTCGCTGTTTATCATCGGCCTGTTCATCATGGGCTCCGCGATGCTGAACTCCGTGATCGGCACCGTCGAGGATCAGGTTGTCATCAACGCCTTTATTAGCGATGACGCCGATCAGGCAGACGTTCAGGCCTTTGAGGCCGAGCTCAAGACGTGGAGCAATGTGAAGTCCGTGACCTATAAGGACAAGGACGACGCGCTGGCCGAGTACACGAGCAAGATGTCGGGTAACGCCGACGCCACCATGAGCGCGCTCGACGGCCAGAACCCGCTGCCGGCCTCGTTTGCAATCGAGATGGATGACCCGTCTCAGGTCGAGAGCACGGCAAAGAAGCTCAAGAAGAACGCCGACTTCCAGAAGATCGCGGACGACGGCGACGTCAACGCGAGCGTGCTGTACGGCCAGGAGGAAGTAAGCCGCCTGTTCCAGGTGACGAACTATATCCGCATCGCCGCTGTGGTGCTCGTTGGCCTGCTTACCTTTATCGCGTTCATCTTTATCAATAACACGATTCGCCTGTCCATTACGGCGCGTCGCCGTGAGATTGCGATCATGCGCCTGGTGGGCGCCAGCAACGGCTTTATTCGCGGGCCGTTCATTACCGAGGGCGTGCTGCAGGCCATCCTGGGCTCGCTGCTTTCCATCGGCGCGCTGGAGCTGCTGCGCAACCTTATGGTTCCGCGTCTGCAGGAGAGTATCGGCTGGATGTCGTTTGCCCTGCCGATGCAGTACTACCTGGTGACCTACGCCGCGCTGATTCTGGTCGGCGTCATTATCGGTCTCTTTGGTTCCGCCATCGCCATGCGGCGCTATCTGCGCGTGTAGGCATGTTTGGAATTCGTTCCTTCCAACGGGTCGTCTCTTTTGGGGCGGCCCGTTTTTTTGATCCCTAGGGGACGGCAGGATTGCGGATCATCGTGGCGCTGGTCCATCTATGTGATCCGCAATCCTGCCGT
>RKAY01000110.1 GCA_014846205.1 Collinsella aerofaciens
ACCATGTCGATCTCGAACCACGTGCGCCCCTTGTGCGCCACCTGAATTTGTCCGTCGGTGGGCTCGGTGTCCAGCACCCATTCGCGCGAGCCGACCCAACCGGCATTGATGGCCGCCTCGGAGCCGCGCATAAAGTCCTCCTCGTCGACCGAGCAGATGAGCGAGAAGCCGCGTCGGGGCAGCTCGCCCTCCACCGCCACGCGCTCGATTGCGTGGACAAGCGCGGTAATGGCGCAAGCTAGGCCGCCCTTCATGTCGCAGGCCCCGCGGCCATAGAGTTTGTTGTTGCGCACAATCGCCCCAAGCGGTGCGATGTCCGCGTCCCAGCCATCGCCCAGGGTGACGGTATCCATATGGCAGATATAGACCAGCCGCGGTTCGTCGCTCAGTCCCGGTACGGTGACCATAAGGTTGCGGCGCCCGGGGAGTACTTCGAGCTCCTTAATCTGCACGGCATCGAGCGCAGGACTATCAAGCTGTGCCAGCTGCTGCTCAATGAGCCTCTTAATGAAGTGCTCGATCTCGCTCTCATATGCGCCGGGGTCCGAGCTGTCAATCTTCACAAGGTCCTGCGCAAGCCGCCAGGCAAAGTCCTCATCAACCATATGCAACCTCACAATCAGTCTGCTTTCCAAACCGATTGTAAGCCTCCCAAGAGATCCGCGACGTGCGCGCAGCAGCATTTACCGTTCGCAGGCCGAACCAGCGCGTTTGCCGTCCAAGCGGGTTTGCAAACGACGCAGTGGGTACGTACCCTTCATGGACGACATGCTGTGCGACATATCTGCCTTTCGGTATCACCGGATACCCCCACAGGTTTTGGCGATAATGCCGGACCTGCCCGATTCTGCGGACGATCCGCGCAGGGAGCATCTTTGTGAGCATCCGCTCTTCAAGCATTTCTTGGGTACTCCGTTACACGTGTTGGCGCAGGGCGGCTGCGGACGTAAGGGCGAACGCATCGTTAGGCATGTTTGGAACGGGGAGAGGCCGTTTGATTCCGTGCGGCAGACGGAGTTTGGCCTCGATGTTGCGTCCCCACTCTTTACCCTGCTGACCCTGGCTTCCTCGGTCTCAAACGAGCGTCTGATCATGTGCATGTATGAGATGTGCGGCACCTTCGCCGTGTGCAAGATTGCGCCTCAGGTAAAGTCGGCACTTGAGCAGGCATACGGGGACCGGTGGGGCGACGCGCGGCTGGGCTGGGAAAACGTAAAGGATGTCTCGGGGAATCCAACGGACTTGTGGAAACGGCCTCCCTTGATCGAGCTCTCTGAACTTACAGAGTACGTCGATAAGATCCCGGGGCTCCGCGGCGCTAAATCGTTCACGCGTGCCGCGAAATGCATTACGGGGGTGGCGGCATCGCCGCTCGAGGTCCAGGCTTCGATGCTGTTTGGCCTTACGAGGTTGCGCGGCGGCGAAGGGCTGCGCCTTACCAATAACGTCGAGATTCGCATGACGCGCAGTGCCCGCCTGATTTCGGGGCTTGATAGGCGCTATGCCGATATTCTGCTGGCAAATAAGGACGGCAGCCGAGAGTGCCTGGTTGAATGTCAAGGTAAAGCCATTCACGGATCCATAGAATCCAAGATCTCGGACTCCGATCGAACGACGGCGCTGCAAGCCATGGGATATCCCGTCGTTCTGATGACCTATGGTCAGCTGGCCGATCCCGATGCCTTTCGCGTGGTGATGGAGCTCATCATGTCCTATCTCGATGTGCCGCTGAAAGACAAGACGCCTCGGCAGCAGGAGCTCGAACAGCGGCTTCGTGGGGAAATTTTTATCGATTGGGCGGGAATATAGTCGCGCGGATGGAAAACGGTCGCGCGAGCTAGGGTTTTGGGCGCGAAAAACGCTTCAGTTGCTCCTTGAAATTGGTTTTAAAAGTGCTACCAAGAACAAGTTATTTCGGAAAATGGACAGTCAACTTTAATTTGGCATATAGAGATCGATTTTTACTTACTAAAACCCCTGATAAAGCTGTTTATAAAAACAGTTGTGCTTAGCGATTTGGGCCTCACGGTCTATTATCCGAAACAACATGTTCTGGGTAGCACTTTCCCAGCCGCCGGGAGCAATGAAATCGGCCCCCGTTTCGTGAAAACGGGGGCCGAATGGGTTTCGTGGCCTGTCTGGTAGGCTTGGCGCCGGCGCTATTTAATCACGCGCACGCGATACATCGACGGAATCTGCTTAAGCGCCTCAATCGTGCTGCTGTTCAGGTGCTCGTCGGTGTCGAACATGGTGTAGGCGTTCTCGCCGGCAGATTCGTTGGTCATACGCTGCACGTTGGCGTTGTCCTTGGCCAGGATTGCCGTGATCTGGCCGATCATGTTGGGCACGTTGGCGTGCAGGCAGGCAATGCGGCTCGCGGCGCGCGCCTTGCCCATGCTGCAGGCGGGGTAGTTGACGCTGTGCGCGATGTTGCCGTTCTCCAGGTAATCCTTGAGCTCGCTGATGGCCATATCGGCGCAGTTGGCCTCGGCTTCGCCGGTGCCGGCGCCCGAGTGCGTGGTGATAAACGTGTTGGGCATCTTGACGGTCTTGGGCGTGGCGAAGTCGCAGCTAAACCAGCTCAGCTTGCCCTCGCGCAGGGCAGCGTCGACGGCGTCCTCGTCAATGATGGTTTCGCGCGCGTAATTGATGAGCACGGCGCCCGGGGCCAGCAGGTCGATCTGCTCGGTGCTGATCATGCCGATGGTGTCTGCCTTGCTGGGCACGTGCACGGTGAGGTAGTCGCAGCCGCGGCACAGATCCTCGAGCGTGCCCACGCGCTGCACCTCGCGGCTCAGCACCCACGCGTGCTCGACGGAAATGAACGGATCGTAGCCGTAGACGTCCATGCCCAGGTCGACACAGGCGTTGGCGACCTTGGAGCCTACGTTGCCCAGACCGATGACACCGATGCGCTTGCCCTTGAGCTCGCGGCCCACAAAGGCCTTCTTGGCCTTCTCGGCATCGACCTGGATCTCGGGGTCGTCGGCGTTGTCGCGCACCCAGTTCATCGACTGCACTACGCCGCGGCTCGAAAGCACCAGCATGCCCAGGACGAGCTCCTTGACGGCGTTGCTGTTGGCGCCGGGGGAGTTAAAGACGACAACGCCCTTCTTGGCGTACTCCTCGACGGGGATGTTGTTGACGCCGGCGCCGCAGCGGGCGATGGCGCGGATGCCTTCGGGCAGCTCGTAGCCGTGCAGGTCGGTGGAGCGCATCAGGATGGCGTCTGCCTCCTCGGCGGTGTCCACAAACTCGTAGCCCTCGCCAAACTCGACTTTGCCGTCTTTAGTGATGTCGTCGATGGTTTTGATCTTGCGCATGAAAAACTCCTTAGCGGATTTGTTTATAACAAGTGGTTTGAAGTGGCTGGTCGGCCCGCGCGTTGCGGGCTAGTTAGATCGCGGACTCAAACTATGCTGCGCTTCGAAGTCCTTCATGTACGAGGTCAGTGCCTGCACGTCATCCATGGTGACAGCGTTGTATACGCTGGCGCGCATGCCGCCGACGAGGCGATGGCCCTTGACGTTTTGAATCTGGTGCTCGGCCGCGCCTGCGACAAAGGCGGCGTCGAGTTCGGCGTCGCCGGTGCGGAAGGTGACGTTGGCGATGGAGCGGCTGTCGGCCTGCGTGGTGCCGTGGAACAGCTCGCTGTGCTTGAGCAGGTCATAGAGCAGGTTGGCCTTGGCCCAGTTGCGCTCGGCCATGGCGGCAAGTCCGCCGGTCTCCTCGACCCAACGAAACACCTTGCCGCACACGTAGATGCCAAAGGTGTTGGGCGTGTTGAGCATGGAGCCCTTGGCGGCCTGGGTCTTAAGGTCCAGGTACTGCGGCGTCTGCGCAAAGGCGGGGCCATCTGCGATGAGATCGTCGCGAACGATGACCACGGTTACGCCAGCGGCACGTCGCCGCAATTTGGCAGCTCGTGGTACATGGTGCCAAAGATGGTGTTGTTTTGGCAGATGTAGACGTAGTCGAGGCCGTCGCCCGCGGCCTCGGCGGCAATGCGCGCGTTGATGTCGGCCATGGTGGGAATGCGGTCGAAATTGGTGTCCTCGGAGCTCGCGAGCAGCACGGCCTCGCCGTACTTGGCGGCCTCCTTGTACGCCTTGTTGGCAAAGTTGCCGGTCACGACGTAGCCGGCGCGGCCGCGGCGCATGAGGTTCATGGGGATGCCCGCAAACTGCAGCGTGGCGCCGCCCTGCAAAAACAGGACACGGTAGTTGTCGGGGATGCTCAGCAGGCGGCGCAGTGTTGCCTCGGCGTCATCGATGATCTGCTTGTACATGCTAGATCGATGGCTCATCTCGAGCACGGACATGCCGCAACCGCGGTAGTCCATCATCTCTTCGGCGATCTCGGCGAGCACGCTTGTAGGCAGTGCGGCCGGGCCAGCTGAGAAGTTGTGCACACGTGCCATCTTCTAGTTCCCCCTCGTAGTCGTTTGGACGTTCGGGATACTTTAGCACAGTGGAGCGCCAGGCGCGACCGCATCACGGTAAAACTCGAGTGCGCCGCTATGATTTACAGGATGGTTACATGGAAGACTTGGCGCCAGCCTAAATCACCGGGATATACCGTGACAAATACTCCTTGAGCGCCGGGTCGCATACATAAAGATACGTTCCCAGCATGCCACGCGTCATGAGGACATAGTAGGCGTTGACGATGATCTTCCGTAGGTCATCGTCGCTTGCTTTTTTCTTTGCGACAGCATCTTTGAAGTTCGCCCTGTTAACACAGACAGCATTCTTGTTGGTGTCGTAGTAGATGTCCGGCCCCAGAATCACGAAGCCGTAGTTGAGGTCGTAGCCCTGCACCGTGTGAATACATCCGACTTCGTTGACGGTGTTGACAGAATTTACCCAATCCTTTTGGGTTGAGTTCCAACGTTTAGGGATGCCCTCAATGACGATGTCGAACGCGTCTTTGTGTTTCTTCGTTTCCCACTTCCACGCAAAGCCTGCCGTCATGCGGGATAGGCCAACTTCTTCTTCCTTGGCTTGCTGCAGGGAGCAGAAATCCTCAAATCGGTCGACGATTCCAAACTGGTATCTGGGGATATCGCTGTCCGGATCCCCGGCTCGTGAATCGTAAGGCTCCGATGAAAAGAGCTCTTTGAACTTCATGCCGGTATGCATGTACGCCTTGTTGTCGAGTAGGTCATAGACAAAATCGAGGTATTCGTCACCACCGCGCACGCGCATTTGTGTGCTTAGGCTGAACTCTTCAGTTTCAATGCCTTCTTCTTCGAGCTGATTGAGTCGCTGCTCGAGGCCGTCTCGATTGAGTCCGGATGCGCGAACCTGCTGTTTGGGGTCGTAGAACAGGTATGCCTTGTCACAGCATTTGAATATCCAGTCAACCTGGTTGCTCGTGTGCGGAAGGCCGAGGCGATCGCAGGTGTTGTAAAAAGCCCCGATGCCGGCGCCGGCGGTCAGGTAGTTGCCCAGTCGATGCGCCTCGTCGACGAGCAAGATGTCGTAACGGTCATTCTTGGTAACATCGCTGGGGCTCAAAATGTCGCCGGGCTTTAACCCAGGAAGGAAGTGCGTGAGCTTTTTAAGCGTCTTGCTCAGAGACTCCATGGGTGTCACGAAACCGACCCGCAGGTCGGATAGCTTGGGTTCGTTTTTGATTTTGAACATGAGGCTGATGGCAAGGATGGTTTTGCCTGTTCCGGGCGCGCCGTTTACGACGGTTACGCGTTTCTTCTTGGGGCCGCCTTGCTCAACGTCTTTCTGTTCCTGCTCGAGACGCTTGTAAATCGTCTCAATCGTTTCATATTGATCGGGTGTGAGCGTTTTGAAAGGCGAGAATTTAAACAGGTCGGTGTTCTCGAGCTCTTCGACGGGGTGAATTGCGTAGTTTTCTTCGCGCAGTTTTGTCCATAGCATTCGGAACTTCTGGCGATACTGAGGCCGCTCAAAGTAATCGAATTGGGCATAGCCATTGTTGCCATTGGTTACCTGATATTTTTCGTCAGCGCAGAACAGCTCGATGAGCCTGTTTTCAAACTCAAATGTCGCTGACTGATTGAATGTGGGGTTGTCGATCAGAAGTGTTCGATCGAAGTCCTTGTCAGCGTTTGCGGCGTGTTGCTTCATGCGGCGTTGATAGTTGGTTGTTTGGCCAATGTATGCCGTCTTCTTTTTACTGTTGGTCAGGATGTAGAGAACCGGCCAGCTCTCGTCATGGTGGGCCCCAGGCTCTGGCGTGCCAAAGTCTTGTAGCGATTCGCTTGCCTTGAAGGGTTTGGGTAGGGGAAGCGTGTATTGTCGAAGGGCGAACTCGTTACTCATGGTGGTCCGCCTTTCTGTATTCGTCAGCTGATGCGCCGACGGGGTAGCGCTCGCCATTGCGCTTGAGCTTGGACGAGAGCGCGGCAGGGAGGTCGATTCCGTTTAGGTCGGCAAAACGCAGGAGGAAAAGGAGCGTATCGGCAACTTCGTCTTCGATGGCTTGGCGCTGCTCGGTGTCTTCGAACATTTCTGCAATGCGCTCATCGCTCATAAAGCGAAAAAGCTGGAGGAGTTCGGAGGATTCGGTTGCCATACCAATGGCGAGCTCTTTTGGCGTGTGATAGCTGCGCCAGCTGCGTGCATCGCAAAAGTCCCTAACTTGTTCCGTCATGGCATCAAGCTTATCCATCGCCCACAACCTCCCTGATGTTCATTGTTTTATTATGGCCGTATCTGGGATTTATTGCACCTCATTTGGGGCGTGCGGCTTATGCGAATGATGTGCCTGGCGGGAGGTTTCACCATGAAAATCGACATCGATGTAGACCAGTTGCGCGAGAGCCTGCTCGACCGCGCGGGGAGTGCAGCCGGCGTGGACTTTCCGGCCGCCATGCTCGACGTGGTGGATATCGAGGACGAGTCGCCCCAAGAGCTCCTAGCCCGAGCCGAACGCGAAGGCCTCGACCTCCGCGACTTTGCCGTCGACGATGATTAACCCCTTCCCCAATTAGCTACCCCCCCCTGGTCGCTACGACGCCAGCGTGGCGATGACGGCTTCGTCGCCGGCGTATATGAGGGTGTTGCCGTCGGGGATGATCGTTTGGCCGTCGCGCTTGAGCATCACCACGATAAAGGGGTGTTTGCCTTGCGGCACATCGCGAAGACGCTGGCCGGCCAGGCGGCCGTGGGGCGTCACAGTGACTTCGCGCAGCGTAACCTCGGCACGCTCTTCAAACGTCGGCGCGGCCATCACCAACAGGTCGCCTTCTTCAATTACGGTATCGCCGTTGGGCAGCACCGGGTGCGCACCGTCGCGCAGCACCAAGACTACCAGCATGTCCGTGGCGCTGCCAATATCGGCGAGTGAGCGTCCGGCAAACGGATGGCCTGCGCCCACCTTGAGCTTAACGAACGACATGCCGTCTTCGTCGCGGTAATCGTTAAACGTACGGCGCACGTCGCCTTCCGCGTCAATCATGTCGAGCTTCTTTGTCACCGCCGGCAGCAGCGAGCCCTGCACCACAATGCTCGACACGGCAATCACAAACACCAGGTCAAACAGGTCGTGCCCGCCGGGAACACCGGCCACCAGGGCAAAGAGGCTAAACACGACCGAGGCCGCGCCGCGCAGACCCGCCCAGCTTACGAGTGCGACCTGGCGAGGGTTCGTCTTGAAGGGCGCCAGCAGAATACCCACGGCGATGGGGCGGCTCACGAAGAGCATAAACGCCATGAGTGCCAGGCCCGGTAGCAGCATTTGCGGCAGGCGTGCGGGCGTCACGAGCAGGCCGAGCAAGAAGAAGATCGTCATCTCGGCCATCTCGGTAAGGGTGTCAAAGAAGTGCGCCATCTCGACCTTGCCGGTGATGTCGCTCGCGCCCAGCACAATGCCTGCCAGGTATACGGCCAAAAAGCCGTTGCCGCCCAGGTAGCTCGGCAGCGCGTAGGCAACGATCGCCACGGCGAACAAAAAGATAGTCTGCGCGCCCTCGGCCGTTGCGTGCGCGCGTTCAATCAGGCGGCTGGATGTCCAACCGATGGCAAGGCCCAGCCCCAGCGGGTTGCCGATGG
>RKAY01000085.1 GCA_014846205.1 Collinsella aerofaciens
GGTCGCGCGTCTGCATATCGCGCACATAGGCAAGGTCGAGCAACGGATAGCCCAGCACCACGGCGTCGGGACGAATATCCTCCGGACGAGCCCCGGCAAGGCCCGCGAAGGGTCCGGTCTTCCACTGCGTTGCCAACGAGGCGCAGATCATGCCGCCCGCCGAGAAACCCACGATGCACACGCGCTTGGGATCGACATGCCACTCGTCGGCGTTGGCGCGCACGGTAGCGACCATCTTGGCGAGGTCCGCCTGCGGGTGCGGAAAGCTCACGTCGCCCGTGGCGCTCGTCACATAGTTGAGCACAAAGGCCTGATAGCCGCGGTCCAAAAACGCAAACGCCACCGGGTCCTGCTCGTGCGGAGCGATATGCGTAAACCCGCCTCCGCCGCAGATGATCACCGCGGGGCGGCGGCCATTGGGCTTGTCGGGCAGCGGCTCGGCACCCAGATACGTAAACGTCGCCGGATAATCCTCGGTCGGCTCCTCGCCCCACAGCGCATGGTTCTCAATAATCATAGGTGCTCCCTCCGCGCAGATTATGCACACTCATTTTTCGCATCTAAGCGTACCCCAGTTGTGCGCAGGACGCAGAAACACTCCAGCAATAAGTTTCTCTTCAACTGATATATCACATAATCCCAGTTCAGAGGTATCGTTGAGCAGCGTAAAATAGGGGCGTTGACCAAGCCGCGAAACACATATGAAACGTTTCCGGCAAACCAAGCGCGCGCTATGCGCCTATTTAAGTTGGAGGCAACTATGGGTCTGCTCGATTCGCTTAAGTCCACCTTCACCTCGACGGGCGAGGCATCCGTTCCGCCCGCGGCAAGCTTCGCCACCCGCGAAGGCGTCATCTACGCCCCCGTCAACGGCGTGCTCGTCAACCTGGATGAGGTTCCCGACGAGACCATCGCCTCGGGTATGCTCGGTCAGGGCTACGGCATCGAGCCCATTACCGACACCATCTATGCGCCCGCCAACGGCCGCATCGGCGCCACCACCGTCACCAACCACTCCATCGGCATGATCACCGAGGACGGCCTTCGCGTGTTCATCCATGTTGGCCTGGGCACCGTGGAAATGAACGGCAAGGGTTTTGCCCGCTTTGTCGAGATGGGCGATGAGGTCAAGGCGGGCCAGCCGCTCATCAGCTTCGACCGCGAGGCCATCAAGGCCGCCGGTCACGAGGACATCGTGACCGTCATCGTCTCCGAGCTCGATCGTCTTAAGAGCATCGACCATGTCGGCGAGTCCGGTACGCTTATCGGCGGCAACCCGCTCGTCAAGCTGGGCGACCCGCTGCTGGTAGCCAAGACCAAGTAGCAGACCGCCGTCATCACATAACGGGCCAACCGCCTGTGCATCTTTGCCGCATCTGTGTTGTTGTTTTGCCTATGTAGAGGTTCTGAAACGTTTCTACCTAGGCAGCTGAGCATCAACGCAGGTGCGGCTTTTGCGTAGCGAAGCATCGCCCCGCGGCATGTTGTTCAACCGCACAAACCCCCTTCCCTTGTCCGCGCAGAACGCTAGACTGCTAGGTCGACATTGGAGGAAAGAACGATGCAAAACACACCCACGGGCGCCGCACACGCAGTGCCTCAACGCAGCCAACGCATCGCCGCACTCGACGGGCTTCGCGCCCTCGCCATCGCCGGCGTCGTCCTATATCACCTTCGCCCCAGCCGCCTGACCGGCGGTTTTTTGGGCGTTACACTCTTTTTTACGCTGAGTGGCTATCTCGCCACCAAAAGCATTATGCGGGCGACGGCACGCGACGGGTTCTCGTACCCGCACTATATCGCCCGCCGTACCACACGCCTTATGCCACCGATTCTTGTAACCATCGCGCTCACCGCCATAGCAACCTATATCGCGGCTCCGAGCCTGCTGCCTAAGGTGCAGCAGGACGCTCTGCCGTCGGCATTGTTCTTGAGCAACTGGTTCTATATCTTTCGCAACGTCTCGTATTTTGCCGCCGCAGGACTTCCCTCGCCGCTCACGCACCTGTGGTTCTGCGGCATCCAGATGCAGTTCTATCTGGTATGGCCGTTCATCCTTATGGTGCTCTGCAGCAGAACCCGCTCGCGCAACACCGCCATCGGAGTCACGATCACTTTCATACTTATATCAACAGCAGCGATGGCCCTCATGTTCGACCCCGCCGCCGACACATCGCGTGTCTACTACGGAACCGACGCCCGCGCCGCCGAGCTTTTGTGCGGCGCCCTGGCCGCCATTGCCGCACCGCGTCTGCGCGAGATACTGAGCGGCAACATCCCTGCCCCCGGCGCCGGCAAGGGTATCTCGAAGGTTAACGTGGTCTCCGTCGCGTGGCTCGCTGCCGTCATAGTCGGCGCGTTCACGCTGACCGGAGAGAACCCCCTGCTCTACCGCGGTGGCTTTTTGCTGCTCGCCCTGCTCACGGGGCTCCTTATTATCTGCGTGCAAAACACGGAATGTATCGTGCGTCGTCTGTTGTCGGTCAAACCGCTCGTCTGGCTGGGCCAGCGCTCGTTCTCGGTCTATCTGGTGCACTACCCCCTGCTCATCCTTATGAACCCCGCAACCCGCACCACCCGCATCGCCTGGTGGGAGCAGGCACTACAGCTTGTGGTGATCCTTGCGGTTACCGAGATCTTCTATCGTCTCGTCGAACGTCCTTGGTCCCGCAAGCCCGCCCAGCAGGACAGCACGGCAAAGACACGCGTCCCTTCGCCCGCCATGGCACTTTCTGCGCTTGGCGCCGCATGCGTCCTCGCACTCGCCTTCGCACCACTCGACTGGACGGGCATCGCCACCGCCCGCGCCGAGCAGCTCCGCCCCGAGCTTGCCCAAAACGCACCCTCGTCCAAGGACAACGGCGCCGGCAACAAGAGCACCGAGTCCACATCCAACCAAGACGCTCAGCCCAACGACGCCGCTCAGCAAAAGCCCAAAGAAGGTCCTATCGCCGAAAAGGTCCCCAAGAACCTCGACTGGAAGAGCTTTACCTACGACGAGGCGACCGGAACTTGCGATGCCCGTGTGCTGATGATCGGCGACTCGGTCACCGCGGGCGCACAGTCCGGTATTCAGGCGGCGCTTCCCGACGCCTACATCGACGGCGTGGTGAGCCGCCAGTTCTACACCTTCCAGGATGTCTACGCGCAGGACAGCGCCAACTACGACCCGAGTGTGGTCATCTGTGCACTTGGCACCAATGGCCTTATTCGCGACCCGCAGCAGGTGCAGGACGTGATCAATGCCGTGGGTGGCAAGCCCATCTACTTTGTGACCGTGCGCGTGCCGCTCGAGCTGCAGGACCGCAACAACCAGACGATCCGCGACGCATGCGCCCAAAACGACAACGCCGGCGTCATCGACTGGAACGGCGCCTCCGAGGGCCATAGCGAATACCTCGTCGACGACGGCACACACCTCACCCAGGCGGGAATCGACACCTACGCAGCCCTCATCCGCCAAGCCATCTGCGGGCACTAGACAGAGTTTGCCCCGTAAAAGAAAGAGGGGTCGGAATACGTTCCGGCTCCTCTTTTGCACTCATTTGGTCATTCGGTTTTCTGTGCATCAACTCACCAGCCTCGCATCAATACGAGGCATCCGGCGAGTAGCCATGGATGCTCGTTGCAGGCATACCATCCTTTGTGCAATCTGCCTCGGCGATGACCTTGCCCTCGCTGTTGTAGAACTGGATGGCATAGACCTCCATGGCAGCGCCCTCCCAATAACTTGAACCCAAGAGCTTATACGTCACGCCCTCAAGATTATCGGGAATGCCCAGCCCCTTGCGCGCCGTTGCCACAAAGGCATCCTCGGCAGCATGCTCTTGAGCTGCCGCCTCAGCCGCCTTGCGCTCCTCCTCTGCCTTTGCCGCCGCTTCATCGGCCGTCCGCTTCGCGGATACGGCACCGTCACGACGCTTGGTGGCAGCAGCCACGAGTGCCTCGACATCGTAGCTATAACCAGCCTTCTTGGCGCCCTCATCCTCTTCGGCATATTTTCGAGCGTCAGCGAGCATGTCGTCGGTCACATCAAGTGCCTCAACGGGCGTAAGCTCAAACTTATATTTGGACGAGGCGACGACCGTTGCGCCTTTTTTCGTCTTTTCCGAAATCTTGACCTTGGCAATGGTCTCGGGCAGCGAGTAAATCGTGCCGTCCGCAGCAATCGGCGAGCCTACAGCAGAAATCTCGTAGGAGCCACGAGGAAGCTCAATACCCTTGCCTGCGCTATCGACATACATCACGCGATCGATGCGCTTCCCAGCCAATGGCTCGCCCTGGACGTGCAGGGCAAGACGGCTTCCTCCCGCCGAAGTGTCCCAGCCTGCAGCCGAAACCGCAACGCGTACGCCGCATTTTTCCGTCTTTAACGCCTGTTCCTGTGCAATCCGATCCTGCTCGGGACGGTATACACCAAGGTAGTAGCCCGCACCACCGCCCCCGACGGCGAGCGCGGCGGCCAACGCGGCAATAGCGACCGTACGCCCCCGATGACTCGTCGATCCCGCCTTGGGCACCTCGGGCCACGCTCCTTCGGCATTGAGCGCCGATCCACACGCCGCGCAGAACCGAGCTTCCTCGAGGTTTTCCTTGCCGCATTTCTTGCATTTCATGGCATCCGCCCTCTCCCCTGACTACCTTTTCTATCGATAAGGCTAAGGGCGATTTCGGGCATGTTGTTGCGCAACCTTTTCGAGAGCGATAATCGTCACCCGCGCAGCGCCCACGCCACGCCCATACATCGCATCTGCCGTTTTGCTACGCTCCCGCTCGCGGGTTAGAATGGTTAACTGTTTGGAAATAATCCGTACAACCGCTCTGGGAGGATACGTGAACCGCACCAAAATCGCGCAGCTCTATGCCGATGCTGAGTCGCTCGGCGGCCAAACCGTCACCGTCGCCGGCTGGGTCAAGTCCGTCCGCGACATGAAGAACTTTGGCTTCGTTACGCTCAACGACGGCAGCTGCTTCCGCGACCTGCAGGTCGTCATGAACCGCGAGGCGCTCGATAACTACGACGAGATCGCCCACCAAAATGTCTCGGCCGCCCTCATCTGCACTGGCACCGTCAAGCTGACGCCCGACGCCCCGCAGCCCTTTGAGCTCTCCGCCACCGAAATCAAGGTCGAGGGCACGAGCGCTCCGGACTACCCGCTGCAGAAGAAGCGCGCCACCGTCGAGTTCCTGCGCACCCAGCAGCACCTGCGTCCGCGCACCAACCTGTTCCGCGCCGTGTTCCGCATCCGTTCCGTTGCCGCAGCCGCCATTCACCGCTTCTTCCAGGAGCAGGGCTTTGTCTACGTCAACACCCCCATCATCACCACGAGTGACTGCGAGGGCGCCGGCGAGATGTTCCGCGTGACCACGCTCGACCCCCAAAACCCGCCCCTCACCGAGGCCGGCGAGGTCGACTGGAGCCAGGACTTCTTTGGCAAGCACGCGAGCCTTACCGTATCCGGCCAGCTCAACGCCGAGAACTTCGCCATGGCCTTTGGCGACGTGTACACCTTTGGCCCCACCTTCCGCGCCGAAAACTCCAACACCACGCGCCATGCCGCCGAGTTTTGGATGATCGAGCCCGAGATGGCCTTCGCCGACCTCAACGACTACATGGACAACGCCGAGGCCATGCTCAAGTATGTCCTCAAGGACGTCATGGCAACCTGCCCCGACGAGCTCAATATGCTCAACAAGTTTGTGGACAAGGGTCTGCTCGAGCGCCTGAACCACGTGGCAAACTCCGACTTTGCCCGTGTCACCTACACCGAGGCCGTCGAGATCCTGGAGCAGGCCGTCGCCGCCGGTCACAAGTTTGACTATCCCGTGAGCTGGGGCATTGACCTGCAGACCGAGCACGAGCGTTTCCTGACCGAGGAGCACTTTAAGCGCCCGACTTTTGTGACCGACTACCCGGCCGAGATCAAGGCCTTCTACATGCGCATGAACGAGGACGGCAAGACCGTCGCCGCCGCCGACTGCTTGGTTCCCGGTATCGGCGAGATTATCGGCGGCTCCCAGCGTGAGGAGCGCCTGAATCTGCTCGAGGCCCGCATCAAGGACTTGGGCATGAATCCCGAGCAGTACAAGTACTACCTTGACCTGCGCCGCTACGGTTCCTGCAAGCACGCCGGCTACGGTCTGGGCTTCGAGCGCTTGGTGATGTACCTCACCGGCGTGGGCAACATCCGCGACGTCCTGCCGCACCCGCGCACCGTGGGCAACGCCGACTTCTAATCGTCGGACGCCAGCTCGCGTCGTCACGCGCCAACGCTCATCGCACAAGCGCCTCTCGACATCGGTCGAGAGGCGCTTTTTTCAACAGCATCCGTCAAGCTTTTGGCAAGCTTTTGGTCAGTTGAGCAGGCCTGTTGAAAACTCGCCCTACCGTCTGCCGGCGCAAACCGACCGTCCAAGACGCCCGGCGCCGGCAGGCGGCGGCGACATCTTAGGCTCAAAGCCGCCATCGCCCGGGAACGGAAAGGATGTGGGCGCCATGACCGAAATCGCTGTTGAAAACTACGGGACCACCACCAGGGGAGCTGCCTCACTTGCTGCCTACCGCGCCGTGCGAATCCTGCAGGTCCTGAGCGACCACACCGGCGAAGACAAAGCCCTACTTCCCGATGAGCTGACAGAACATCTCGCCCATCCCGATAATCCCGCCCAGATGCCCATCTCGGCAGCACGCCGCAGCATCTACACCGCCATTTCCGCACTGCGTCATGCCGGATACGAAATCGAATACAAGCGCGGTGTGGGCTACCGCTTGCTAACTCGCCCGCTCACAGACGAGGAGATCGTTCGCCTGCACGGTATGGTCATGCGCAACCGTTCCACCCCCATCGCGATTAGAAAGCGCATGGCCAAGCACCTTGTCGACATGGCGAGTGCCGACGTTCGCGGCTACCTCAATGCGCCCGAGCCGACACCGGTCATCTCCGGCGCACCCGCCAAGGGCACCAAGCCACCCGTCACGCGCATCGACGCCTGTGAGCTTATCGAACAGGCTATAGACCAGGGAACCTCTGTCAGTTTTGACCTCTTGGGATCCGGGCCCCATGGCATGGACGAGGCAATCAGGGTAACCATACAGCCGTTTGCCATCAGGCAGCGAGACGGAATCTCGTATCTGCTGGGTACCGTCCACGACGACCGGGTCATCGACGATACCCTGCGCACCGTAGAGGTCAACCGCATGAGAAACGTCTGCACGCGTCTGCTCGACGGCAAGAAACTGTTTGCCGCCCTGGACGAGGGGGAGCGGCCCGCGCCCGCCGCCTAAGTCTTGCCGTTGCCCGCCGAATCCCCCACCGTCCATCCGGTTCAGTATTAAAAAACCCGACAGGTTGTTGAAAAAATGGACATCGGCGCTACTATAGACCCACTTGCACTTTGTTTGAGTGCAGTGTTTCCAGCCATTTCCATACTGGGGGTAATGATATGAAGGACATCACCATCAGCCGCAGGAGCCTTCTGGTCTCCGCCGGCCTGCTCGCGCTCGCTCCCCTCGCCGGATGCGGCGGCAACTCTGGTTCCGGCTCTGCTGCCGCCGGTTCCGACTACACCATCGGCGTTCTGCAGCTCACCGAGCACTCCGCACTCGATGCCGCCAATGACGGCTTTGTCAAAGCCATCAAGAAGAGCGGCCTCAAGGTCAAGATCGACCAGAAGAATGCCCAGAACGACCAGTCCACGTGTAAGTCCATCGCCGACAAGTTCGTGGGCGACAACGTCAATCTAATCTACGCCATCGCCACACCTGCCGCGCAGGCCGCCGCCGGCGCCACGGCCGACATTCCCATCGTGGGCTGCGCCATCACCGACTACGCCGCCTCGGGCCTGGTCCAGGACAACGACAAACCCGGCACCAACGTCACTGGCGCCTCCGACC
>RKAY01000147.1 GCA_014846205.1 Collinsella aerofaciens
ACGTCTCGTCGACTAAGTCGATGACCGGCCACATGATCGGTGCCACGGGCGCCATCGAGGTCATGGCCTGCGCCATGGCGCTCGAGCAGGGCGTGGTGCCGCCGACCATTAACTACCACACGCCCGATCCCGCCTGCGATCTTGGCTACACGCCCAATCGCGCGGTTCGCGCCGACCTTACCTGGGCGCTTTCGACCAACCTGGGCTTTGGCGGGCACAACGCCGCCATCGCGCTGCGTAGATATACGAGGAGCTAGAGCATGGATTCCAAAAGACTTGCCGAGATAGCCGATGTGATGGAGGACCGCGGCCTCACGCGCGTGCGCGTTGAGGAGCCCGATGGCACCGCGGTCGAACTTGAGCGCGCGAGCGCCGCGCAGCCGGTTGCCGTGCCCATGCCCATGCCGAGCGCCATGGCCGCTCAAGTTGCAGCTCCCGCAGCCGCGCCTGCCGCACCGGAACCCGCCGCGCAGACACCTGCCGCCACACCGGAGCCCAAGGGCACCGAGGTGACCGCTCCCATGGTCGGCGTTTTCTATGCTGCCCCGGCGCCGGGCGACGAGCCGTTTGTGCACGTGGGCTCCAAGGTCAAGGCCGGCGAGACCCTCTGCATCATCGAGGCCATGAAGGTTCTCAACGAGGTGACGGCCGAGGCAGACGGCGAGGTGCTCGAGATCTGCGTGGCCGACGGCGACCTCGTGGAGTTCGGCAGTTGCCTTATGAGGATCGGATAGGTGATATCCATGAACAAAGAAGAGCTTAAAGAACTGTTGCCGCATCGCGAGCCGATGCTTTTGCTCGACGAAGCAGAGCTGGTGGGCGACGAGGCCCACGGCAAGATCACGATTACGGGCGACGAGTACTTTTTGCAGGGACATTTTCCGGGAAACCCGGTCGTCCCCGGCGTGATTCAGTGCGAGATGCTCGCCCAGAACTGCTGCGTGCTGCTGATGGGCGATGAGGAGGCGCGCGGCGCGACGCCGTTCTACACGAGTCTGGACAAGGTACGCTTTAAGCGTCCGGTGCGCCCGGGCGACACGGTGGATCTGGTGTGCTCCATCACGCGTGCGCGCGGGCCGTTCCGCTTTGCGACGGGTACTGCGAGCGTCAACGGTGAGGTTTGCTGCCGCGCCGATATGTCTTTTGCACTCATGCACGAAAGTTAAGGAAGGCTTCATGTTCGACAAAGTGCTCATCGCCAACCGCGGCGAAGTCGCGGTCCGTGTTATCCGCGCATGCCGCGATATGGGCATCAAGACCGTCGCCGTTTATTCCACGGCCGATGCGGACGCGCTGCACGTGCAGCTTGCCGACGAGGCGTATTGCATCGGCGGCCCGCGTCTTGCCGAGAGCTACCTCAACGACGATGCCGTGCTCACCTGTGCCGTAAAGTCAGGAGCAAAGGCGATCCATCCTGGCTACGGTTTCTTTTCCGAGAAGGCGAGCTTCGTGCGCGACTGCGACAAGTACGGTCTGGCGTTTGTTGGTCCCTCGGCCGAGGTCATCGACAGCATGGGCGACAAGGATGCCGCACGTCGAACGGCTGCCGCGGCGGGCGTGCCCATCGTGCCGGGCTGCGATTTGCTCAAAAGCCCCGAGGAGGCGACGGCCGAGGCCGAGCGCATCGGCTGCCCCGTGCTCATCAAAGCGCGCGCGGGCGGTGGCGGTCGCGGTATTCGCAAGGTCGAGCGCGTGGAAGATGCGGCAAAGGCGTTCATCGAGGCGCGTGCCGAGGGCGAGGCCGTTTTTGGCGACGGCGAGTGCTACATGGAGAAGTTCGTCGCGCCGGCGCACCATGTCGAGGTGCAGATTATGGCCGATAAGCAGGGCCATGTGTTTTCGCTCGGCGAGCGCGAGTGCTCGGTGCAGCGCCGCAACCAAAAGCTGATCGAGGAGAGCCCCGCGCCGTGCCTCGACGGACACGACGACATTCGCGCTCGCATGCACAAGGCGGCGCGTGACCTGGCTCGTGCCGTCGGCTACGAAGGAGCCGGTACCATCGAGTTTTTGTACTCAGATGACGGCAATTTCTACTTTATGGAAATGAACACGCGCTTGCAGGTGGAGCATCCGGTTACGGAGTTTGTGACCGATACCGACTTGGTCAAGTGGCAGCTGCGCGTGGCAGCTGGCCAGCCTCTGCCTTTTGAGCAGGAGGACATGCCGGTCCGCAACCACGCCATGGAGTGCCGCATCAATGCCGAAACGCCGGACTTTCTGCCGTCATGCGGAACGGTCACCGCGTTACGTGTGCCGGGTGGCCCGCGCGTGCGCTGGGATTCCGCCATGTTTACCGGTGCGAACGTTCCGCCGTACTACGACTCCATGCTCGGCAAGCTCATCGTGTGTGCGCCCACGCGTGACGGTGCCATTCGCAAGATGCGCTCGGCCCTGGGCGAGCTCGTGATTGAGGGCGTGAGCGAAAACAGCGAGCTTCAGCTCGACGTGCTGGCAAACGACGAGTTCTTGTCGGGCATGTATCACACCGATCTGATGGGGCATCTCTATGCTGATGAATAGAAAAGCGAAGACGGTCAATGTCCTCGAGGGGCCGATAACCGAGTCGTGCGCCGAGTTTCCCGCGCGCCACGTGTTTATCAAGTGCCCGGAGTGCCGCCGTGTGATCGATGAGGCACGCCTGCACGACAACCTCGAGGTCTGCCCTCGTTGCGGCAAACACTTTCGCGTGAGCGGTCGCGCGCGCATGCGCATGACGGTCGACGAGGGCACGTTTGAGGAATGGGATGCCAATCTGGTGTCGGAGGACTTCCTCTCGTTTCCCGGCTATGCCGACAAGCTCAAGAGCGTGAGTGAGCGTTCGGGCGAGCGCGATGCCGTTGTGTGCGGCAGGGGCAAAATCTGCGGTTGCGATACAGCGCTCTTCTTTATGGACGCCAACTTTATGATGGGCTCGATGGGTTCCGTGGTGGGCGAGAAGATCTGTCGCACATTTGAGCGTGCGACCGAGCTGGGGTTGCCGGTCGTCGGCTTTACTGTTTCGGGCGGTGCGCGCATGCAAGAGGGCGTGACATCGCTTATGCAGATGGCCAAGATTTCTGCGGCGGTTAGGCGTCACAGCGAGGCGGGAGGCCTGTATATCACGGTGCTCACCGACCCCACGACCGGAGGCGTAACCGCGAGCTTTGCCATGGAGGGCGACATTATCCTGGCCGAACCCGATGCCCTGACGGCATTTGCCGGCCCGCGCGTGATCGAGCAGAACATGCACAAGCGCCTGCCCAAGGGATTCCAGCGCTCCGAGTTTTTGCTGGAGCACGGTTTTTGCGATGCCGTTGTTCCGCGTGGCGAGATTGCGCTCACGATAGGCGAGCTGCTGGCGCTGCACGAAGGGCACGCGCCCGACCTGGGGGCACCGCATGAGATCGTGCATACGGGTCGCCGCGGCAAAAAGCTGGGACACTTGTTTAAGCGCTCGACGGCACCAAAAACCGCGCTCGAGATTGTCAAGCAGACCCGCTCGGCAGATCGCGCCACGGCGGGTGAGATGATCTCGCTGGGCCTGGATGGATTTGTGGAGCTGCACGGCGACCGTTACTTTGGCGACGACGCCGCTGTGGTGGCTGGCATTGGCTGGAAAGACGGGCGCCCCGTTACGGTCATCGCCATCGAGCGCGGAACCACGACCAAGGAGCGTATGCGCCGCAACTTTGGCATGGCGCATCCCGAGGGCTACCGCAAGGCACGTCGCCTGATGCACCAAGCCGAGAAATTTGGCCGGCCGGTTCTGTGCCTGGTCGATACTTCGGGCGCGTTTTGCGGCATCGGTGCCGAGGAGCGCGGCCAGGGCGAGGCGATTGCCCAGAATCTCATGGAGATGAGCGGCCTTAAGACGCCGATTGTCTCGGTGGTGACAGGTGAGGGCGGCTCTGGTGGCGCGCTGGCGCTGTCCGTGGCCGACCGCATCCTGATGCTCTCGAGCTCGGCCTATTCGGTCGTGAGCCCCGAGGCCTGTGCGTCGATCCTGTGGAAGGATACCGAGCGCGCGAATGAGGCCGCCGAGGCGCTGAAGCTCACGGCCCCCGATCTGTTGGCGCTCGGCATCATCGACGGCATTGTCGACGATAGGGGCCTGTCGCATGAGGAGATCGCCGGTGCCATCATGTCCTCGGCATTTGATGCCTTCGATACGCTTGGGCAGCTCGACGACGTGACCCTCACAAACCTCCGCTACGAAAAGTACCGCGCAATCGGTCAGTACCGCACGATGTGACAAAGGGACAGTCCGCATGTCACATTGGGAAAGGCGTTCCATGTCACAAGTTTCTAACACCTCGTTTACAACGACGGTTTCATCAAACGTCATGGCCGTGGTGGACTATCTGTCCAAAAGCATGATGTCGGCGCTGCCGTTTATTGTCTGCGCGGCATTGTTCCGCACCGTCGCCGTCATTATGGGCGAAGGCATGCTGGGCCTGTGGTCTGCCGATTCCGAAATCTATCGCCTGTTCTACAGTTGGCTCTACAACGCCGGCTACTACTTTTTGCCCATTTATCTTGGTTGGGCGGCCGCCCGCCAGCTCGGTTGCTCAGAGCAGCTGGGCATGATGTTGGGCGGCGTATTGATTGCGCCCGATCTGCTTAAGCTCGTCGATGCCGCATCGACGACGGGGGCATCGATGACTTCCGTGTATGGCCTGCTTCCCGCGCCGGTCAACGATTACACGACGACTGTTATTCCGGTTCTCATCTCGGTGCCCGTGCTATGGCGAGTGGAGTGTTTCTTTCAGCGCGTTATCCCTCAGGCCGTGGCGTTTTCGTTCGTTCCGTTTGCGACCATGCTTGTCATGGTTCCGGTTTCGCTGTGTATCACGGCGCCGGCGGGCAGCTATCTGGGCATGCTGTTGGGCAAGTTTATGTTTATGCTTGGCAATTCCGGTGGCATCGTGTCGCTGCTCACGCTCATGGGGCTTGCCGCGGGCTGGGAGTTCCTAAAGATCGCCGGCGTCAGCAACGTTGTCCTATCGCTCGCCTATGCGCAGTTTATGAGTGTGGGAACGGATTCATGCATCCTGATCGCCGCGACGATGGCAACGTTTTCCGTTTGGGGCATGCCCTTTGGCGCGTCGCTCCGCGTTGCGGATAAGGATGAGAAGGCGCTCATGCTGGGCTATTCAATCTCGGGCGTGCTTGGCGGCGTAAGCGAGCCGGCGCTGTACGGTTGCGGCTTTAAATATGGCAGGTGCCTGACGTGCATGGCCATTGGCGGCGCCGTCGGAGGCCTTGTTGCAGCCGTGGGCCACGTTACGGCCTATACCATCGGCATGACGAATGTCCTCATGGTCATTGGCTTTGCCACGGGCGGCATCTCGAACCTGCTGTGGTGCTGTACTGCCGGCGGTGTGGCATTTGCGGTGTCTGCGGCGCTGAGCTACTGCTTTGGCGTGGTGCCGGCGAAGGGGCAGGCGACGGGGGACGGAGCCGATTTGCCCGAAACAGTGGCGAGCGCTGCTGAAGTAAGCGCATAAACCTGTGCGACAAAGGGCGATTCCTTTGTCGTGTTCCAAGGCCGTGGCTCGTGTGGGTTGCGGCCTTTTTGTATCTGGAGGACAAAGTGGCTACACTACAATCCGTTTGAGCAATAGAGATATATAGGTAGTACCGTGGGGGCTGATGAAGATGGTCGAGTGGATCGTTCGTCGTGCGCAGGGCGACCGTGCGCGCGTGGGAACGTTGACGGGTGCGGTGTGTATTCTCGCCAATGTGGCGCTATGTGCTGCGAAGGGTGCAATTGGCGTGCTGTCGGGATCGGTTTCGATCGTGGCGGACGCTATGAACAACCTGTCCGACGCCAGCTCGAATATCGTGAGCGTGCTGGGCTTTAAGCTGGCGGGCAAGCCGGCAGACCCCGAGCATCCTTACGGGCATGGCCGTTACGAGTATCTCTCGGGTCTGGTCGTGGCGGCGCTCGTGCTGTTGATCGGCCTTGAGCTTATCAAGTCCTCGGTTGAGCGCGTCATCCACCCCGAACCTGTCGAGTTCTCGCTTGCCCTGGTGGTAGTCCTTGCGCTTTCGATGGTCGTTAAGCTGTGGATGGCGGCCCTCAACCAAAAGCTCGGCGATCGTATTGAGTCCGAGACGCTGCATGCGACCGCGCAAGATTCTAAGAACGATGTCCTTGCCACAGGCGCCGTGTTAGCGTGCGCCATTGTTTCGCAGGTGACGCACATCAATCTTGACGCATGGGTCGGCCTTGCCGTTGGCGCCTATATTGGCTGGAGCGGTTTTGAACTCATCCAGGATACGGTGAGCCCGCTTTTGGGCCAGGCGCCCGATCCTAAGCTGGTCAAGCACATTCGAGACAAGATCATGAGCTACCCCGGCGTTTTGGGCGTTCACGATTTGATGGTTCACGACTACGGCCCGGGCAGGAAGTTTGCAAGTGCGCATGCCGAGATGGCGGCCGAGGCCAGCCCGCTGGAAAGTCACGACACGCTCGATAACATCGAACAGTCGTTTAGGGACGAAGACGGCATGATTGTCACGCTTCACTACGATCCCATTGTGACCGATGACCCCAAGGTGGCGAGCATGCGCTTGCGCATTCACGCCATGGCCCAACAGATCGATAGCCGCCTCTCGATTCATGACCTGCGCTGTGTGCCGGGCCCCACGCACACCAACGTGATCTTTGACTGCGTGCGTCCCTCGGATCTGCAGATGAGTGCCGAAGACGTAAAGCACGCGCTGGCACAACGGGTCGAATCGGAATATCCCAAGTCGGTCGCCAAGATTACGATCGACGAAGACTACGTAGGGCATACCCACGAGTAGGGCTGCGCCTGCAAGGTAACTGAAGCAGAAGGGGAGAGCATGAAGCGCCTATACCTACTCCGCCACGGTCAGACGGAGTTCAACGTCAAAAAGCTGGTCCAGGGCCGCTGTGATTCACCGCTGACCGACCTGGGCCGCAAACAAGCGGGAATGGCGGCCGCATGGCTTAAGGACCACGGCGTCGTTCCCGACAAAGTGGTCTCTTCGCCCTTAGGCCGAGCCATGGACACAGCTCAGCTCGTCGCTACCGAACTCCTCGGCCCGGACGCTGCCGTCGAGCCCTGCGAAGGCATCATCGAGCGTAGCTACGGCTCCTTCGAGGAAGGCCCCCACGACGCGCTACCCACCGACGTCTGGGACCCGGGCGAGGACCTGGTCCCCTTCGGAGGAGAAGGAAGCCAGGCGCTGCAAGAACGTATGGTGGACACCCTCACCAATCTCATGGGCTCCGAGGGCATCGAAACCCTCCTAGCAGTAAGCCACGGCAGCGCCAGCCGCCAATTCATCAAGGCTGCAGCTCCAGAGGGCTTCGAGCTCCCAACAAAACTCCCCAACTGCGCCATCATGATCTTCGATTTTGATGAGGCAAAGTCGGGAGAAGAAGGCGACGCGCCCCAATCCAAGTTCATCTTGCAGCAAATCATCGATCCTCAACAAAGTAATTAGCTGAGCGAGCAGAGTTAAGCAGACATCAACGTGTCGTCTCCCGAGCACGGCGGAGGGCCGGAGAAATATATTAAGGTCATCGCGAGTTCCGCACGCAAAGGAGAGCACTTAATGTGCTCTCCGTCTTGCGCAGGACTGTAGAGCAGGGACCTTAATATATT
>RKAY01000063.1 GCA_014846205.1 Collinsella aerofaciens
CTGCAGGTCGACAGAGTAGTTCTTCTCGAAGTCGTACTTCTTGAAGGCCACGAACAGGACGCCACCGACCACAGCGCCGATGAGGATCGCGAGGACCCACAGCGGACCGTTCTCGACAACGGGCAGGACCAGGAAGCCACCGTGAGGCGCCGGATCGTGAACGTTGAACATGATGGTCAGGATCGAAGCGATGGAGGAACCGAGCATCATGATGGGCATGACGGGCCAGATGTTCTTGGTCATGAACGGAATAGCGCCCTCGGTGATGTGGGTGCAACCAAGGATGAGGTTGACGACACCGGCGTCGTGATCCTCCTGGCTGAAGTACTTCTTGCCGACAACGACGGCGAAGGTGGTGATCAGCGGCGGAACGATGCAAGCGGCGGAGACGGCGGCCATGAAGTTGGTGCCGAAGTTGTAGGTGTCGGTGCCAACACCGGCGGCCAGGGCCTCGGTGAGCATAGCGGTACCGGTGACGTAAGCAGCCTTGTTGACCGGGCCGCCCATGTCAAAGGCACACATGCAGCCGATGGCAAGACCCAGGACAACGGCGCCAGAGGCGGACAGGCCCTTGAGGAAGTCCATCATGGCGGTGTTGATGGCAGCCATGGGGCCGGAAATGCCGAGCATGACCAGGCCGACAATAGCCGTCGAGAACAGCGGGTACAGGAAGATAGCCTTGAGGCCGTCCAGGTTCTTGGGCAGACCGGCAAAGACCTTCTCGAGCAGCAGGATGACATAACCAGCGAGGAAGCCGCCGACGATGCCGCCCAGGAAGCCGAAGCCAACACCAGCGCCGCCGGCGTCGATCATGCCGGTATCGGCGTTAATAGGCAGGCCCTGGATGGCTATCATACCGGCGACAAAGCCGGGAACGAGCGCCGGGCGCTTGCCGATGGACTCGGCGATATAGGCGGAGAGCACCGGAACCATGAGGTTCATGGCGATGCCGCCAATAATCTTGAGCATAGCGGCAAAGCTGTTGTAGTCGGCAGCCGTCGAATCGAAGGACGTGATGCCCCACAGGAACGAAATGGCGGTCAGAACACCACCGGCGACGACGAAGACCAGCATATGGCTGACGCCATTCATGAGGTGCTTGTAGATGACGTGACCGATGGACTCCTTCTCCTCGACCTCGTCCTCGACATCGGCGGCAGCGGCAACCGTGTCGTCGCCCTTGGCGGCGAGCGCGCGGTCGATCAGCTTTCCGGCGGCCTCGACGGACAGGGCCTTGGAAACGCCGACGGAAACCATGGGCTTTCCGGCGAAACGCTCAGCCTGGACATCCTTATCGGCTGCGACGACGACGGCCTTGGCACCGGCGATCTCACCCTTCGTGAGCTCGTTCTCGACACCGACCTGGCCATGAGTCTCGACCTTAATGGTCAGACCTCGCTCGGCAGCCGCCTTCTCCAGCGCCTCCTTCGCCATGAAGGTGTGCGCAATGCCGGTCGGGCAACCGGTCGCGGCGATGATGTCAAACTTAGCCATGTGTCCCTCCTTTTTAAGTTTTGCGCCCGCAGGCGCTCCCCTACACGCGCGTCCTCGCGCGCTTTTCCACAACTGAAAGATACCAACCCAGCGCTTTTGCGGAAAGGGAAAAGTCCCAATTCTCCGGTGAAAGGTTCTTTCATGCCCGTAAACGGTTGATGAAAGTTTACCATCAACATATAAAACGGCAAGGAGTATCTTGTAATTGAAAATGCCCCTATACTAGGGCATTACAAAACGAGTCCAATTTTCATGCCAACCAGGAGCCATCCATGACCGATAGTAGCAAGAGCGCGCTCTCTCTCATTAGCACCCACCAGGGATACAGCGAGTCCGAACAGCGCATTGTTGACTATATTTTGGAGCACCAGTCCGAGGCGCCGCGTCTGACGGCCGCCCAACTTTCGCGTGCCGCCGCCACGTCTGAGGCAACCGTCTCGCGCTTCTGCCGCAAGTTGGGCTTTGGCAGCTTTCGCAGTTTCCAGTTTTCGCTGGCGCGTGATCTGGAGAGCCAGCGCAATGAAGGCCTGACCGATGAGGTCTCGCTCGACAATATGGAACAGAGCCTCAAGAATATCCTCGCCGCTAAGGTCAGCGAGCTCAATGCGACCATCGATGGCATTGATCACGACATGCTGACAGCCGTTGTGCACGCGCTAAAGAATGCCGGCGTTATTGAGTTTGCAGCCGTAGGCAACACCAACGCGGTCGCGCTCGACGCGACGTTTAAGTTTTCGCAGCTGGGCCTTCGCTGTATGGCAAGCACCATCAGCGAGACATCAATCGGCTTTGCGCTCACGTTGCGCCCCGGTGACGTTATCGTGCTGATTTCGAACTCCGGCAAGTCGCGTCGACTCAATCGCATGGCAAAAGCCGCTCGCGATTGCGGCGCTACCGTAGTCGTCATCAGTAGCGACAGCAAGTCTCCACTTGCCCGCCTAGCCGACTACACCTTTAATACCGTGAACCACGAGGCGCTGCTCACCACGGGCGACTTCGCATTCTCCAAGATCAGCGCCACGATGATCATAGAGGTCATCTACAACTTCCTGCTGCCCGAAATTGAGGACGCCCGAGAGCACATCAGCTACTACGAGGAGCTCATCCAGCCGGATAAGGTCGTGGAGTAGACATTTGGGGAGCCGATAAACGCCGCTCGCCACGCAACCGGCCCATCTACTACGTTTTATCTGTATGGCCCAATCATATGCCGAAAAATGAGAAAACCGCAGGCGTTCTACCTGCGGTTTTCTTTTTACAATTCTTGGCGTGTTTGCCGATAGCCCATTAAACGTAGTAGATGGACCGGTTTCATGGCTACAGGGTCAGACATGCATAAGAGGGCTCGGCTAAGCACGCGCTTCTTCCAGCATCTGCTTGGCGTGCGCCAGGCTTGCCTCCGACTGATCGCCGCTCAGCATACGGGCGATCTCGGCGGTACGGGCATCGCCGGCCACTTCGTCCAAATGCGTCTGAGGAACGTCGCCGGGCTCTTTACTGACCACGTAATGCTTGTCGGCCATGACCGCAACCTGCGCCAGGTGCGTTACGACGATGACCTGATGCGTGGCGGCAAGATCGGCCAGCACGCCAGCAAGAGCACGGGCCGTAGAGCCGCCGACACCGGCATCGACCTCGTCAAATACCAGCGTGTCGACGCCGTCCGCATTACCCAAGACCACCTTGCTCGCAAGCATGACGCGGCTGAGCTCACCGCCCGAGGCGATGCGGCGCAGAGGGCGCGGTGTGAGACCGGCGCCGCTGCGATACAAAAGCTCATAGCTCGAAGGACCCGCCGGCGTCCACTCGGCACGCGGAAGATCACGCGACTCCCAGACGAGTTCGGCGCCACCCATTTCCAGACGCGCCATTTGGCGGCCAACCTCGTGACAGAAACGCGGGGCTGCCGTATTGCGTGCACGCTTAAGCGCCTTGGCGGCGGCGAACAGTTCACGCTCCGCCGCGCCCAGCGCTTCGCGCGCCTTCTTGATCTGCTCATCACCATCGTCCACCAGCGACAACAGCTCATGCGAGCGATCGCGCATGGCAAATACGTCGTCCATGGTGGGACCCCACTGCCGCAGAAGTCCCTTAAGGTCGGAATACCGCTCGCGCATGCGAGCGAGCTCGCGAGGGTCAAAGGCAACCCCATCGCGATAAGAACGCAGCTCGTTGGCGCAGTCCTCAAGCGAAATGCAGGCATCCGAAAGGGCATCGGCAATGTCGCCCAGCTTGCGGTCGACGGTCGCCATGCGCGACAGCTCTGCCACAGCGCCGTTCACGGCATCGAGCGCACCCCCTTCGGCAGCAAGGGAGGCATGGGCTTCGTTGGCCGTCGCTACCAGCACTTCGGCATGCTCCGAGCGCGGCAGAAGCTCCTCGAGCTCCTCGTACTCGCCCGGCTTGGGGTCGACCTCGGCGATACGCCCGAGCGCGAAGCGCGCCTCCTCGACGCGACTCCCCTGCGCACGCGACGCCTCCTCTACGCGACGGACCTCCTTGGCAGCCGCACGCGACGCCTTAAAGCAGGCGCGGTACTTTTCCAGCGCCTCGAGCGCAGGGCGACCAGCCCAGGCATCAACCATGGCAACATGATGCGCCGGATCGAGCAGGCGCTGATGTTCATGCTGGCCGCACAGATCCATCATCACGCCGACGCGCTCGGAAAGCTCACGCACGCTGGCGATGCGGCCGTCAATCTTGACACGGCTGCGACCCTCGGCAGAAAGGCTACGCTGCACGGTGAAGCCCTCCGTGTCGTGCGGGCCATCGAACAAGCGCGCCTCGACGCTCGCAAGCGCCTCGCCCTCGCGCACGGTCGAAGAATCCGCGCGTTCGCCCAAGATGAGCTTAAGCGCCGAGAGCAGCGCAGTCTTGCCGGCGCCAGTCTCGCCGGTCAGGACAGTTAGGCCCGTGCTGGGCACCAGCGTCGCCTCGCGAATGAGTGCAATGTTTGAAACCTGCAGCTCATCGATCATGGCGAACTCCGTAGAACACGCGGCTTACCGAGTTGTAGAAGCTCTCGGGGCCATAGTCGAGCAGCAGCACATCGCCGGGACCGCGACGCACGGCCACACTCTCGACGGTGCCATCGCAGGTAATAAACTGCCCGTCGATGGCAATCGCCGGCACGCTCGGGCGATCATCGGACATAAAGATCTCGACGACATCACTCGGCGAGGTCAAAAAGGCACGGGCCTGAATAGTATGCGGCGCGATCGGCACGCAGACCATGCCCGTGTAATCCGGACTCACGATAGGACCACCGGCACTGAGGGCATAACCCGTGGAGCCGGTTGCCGTGGATACGACCACACCATCGCCGCGCAAGCGATCGATATGGTGGCCCGACACAGTGATGTCGAACTCGACCATATCGGACAGGGGCCCACGCGTGAGCGCCATGTCGTTGAGCGCGAACGAACGCACGACATCCTTCGTGCCGTCCTCACGCACGGAAACGATGTCTGCGGCGATCGTAGCGCGACGGCTCACGTGGAGCTCACCGGACAGGGCATCGCTCACAACCTGCAAAATGTCGCGCTCCTCGGGACTCGCTGCGGTCAAAAAACCCAGATGACCATAGGAAAGACCAAGAATGGGAATCTCGCGATAGTTGAGGATGCGGGCAGCCCGCAAAAGCGTGCCGTCGCCGCCGAGTGTGATAACCAAGTCGGCATCGTCGACATCGGGCGTGCTCTGAATCTTCGAGCGCTGGTCGGCCGCCCATGCGACCTCGTAGCCCTGGCGCGTCAGCCAGAGCTCGAGCATCAGGCCGCTCTCAACCGCCTCTTGCTTGTAGTAATTGGGAACCAGAAAGACCTTCATAGCGTTGCAGCTTTCTCGCTCAAAGCCGATACCTGGGCTTGCAGCTCGTCATTCGAACGCTCGCCGGGGGCAAACCTCGTGCCGTACAGGAAAAACTCCACGTTGCCCTTGGCACCGTGGATAGGCGACACGCACACGTCGACCGGGAACAGGCCCTTCGCGGCAAACAGCTCGATTGCCGCAACGAGCGTGTCGACACGCACGGCGGGGTCGGTCACGATGCCGCCCTCGCCCACCAACGACGCCGGAGCCTCAAACTGCGGCTTTACCAGCGTACAAAACGAACCCGTAGACGTCAGGCATGCCAACACGGCGTCGATGATATTCGCAATGCTCGTAAACGACACGTCGCACACTGCCAGGTCAATGGCACTCACATAACCAAGCTCGGGCAGCTGCGTCACGTTGGTGCGCTCGTGCAGCGTCACGCGATCGTCCTGACGCAACGACCAATCGAACTGAGCACGCCCCACGTCAACCGAGACGACAGTCGCGGCGCCGCGCTTAAGCAGGCAATCGGTAAAACCGCCGGTAGAACACCCAACATCCAGGCAGGCAAGGCCCGTCGGATCGATATCAAACGCATCGAGCGCGCCCTCGAGCTTAAGGCCGCCGCGCCCAACATACGGGATGCGACCCTTCACATGCAGCGACAGGCCCGGGGCAACCTTAAGCCCCGGCGAGGTCAAGCGCTCACCACCGCTCGAGACCAAGCCGGCCATAAGAGTGCGAAGGGCATCCGCGCGGTCAGCGCAGATGCCCTGTGAAATCAGTTCGTCATCAAGACGCACGCGTTTCATGAATGCCATCAACCATTCGTATCCGGAGATGCAGCCTGGTCATCCTGTGATTCGTTTGCCGCATCCTCATCGTATTCTTGCTCGAGCTTATCGGCCTCACGCGGCGTCAGCTCAAACTTGTCGACCATATCGACCGCGCGAGAGCCGAGCTCAATCGCCTCGTCAAACAGATCGAGCGAGCGCTCCAAGGACGTATCCTTGGAGCGAACGGTAGCGATAATCTGGTCCAAGCGGTCCGAGATCTCGTCAAAGTTGCGGACGGAACCCTCTGGCATGGCTACTCCTCGACGGAGTCGGTGTCGGCCTCGTCGACCTCTGCAGCATCCGCATCCTCGGCCAGCACGCCTGCGGCAGCCTGAGCGGCGGCAACCTTGGCGGCAGCCTCGGCAGCCTGGGCCTCCTCACGGGCGCGGTCCTCGGCCAGCAGTTCCTGGTACAGGTCCTCGCCCGGCAGCTCCTCGCTGCGTGCGATCTTACCCAGCACGCCGTTGACAAACGACGCGGACTGGTCGGTGCCATAAGCCTTGGCGATTTCGACGGCCTCGTTGATCACGATGGCGTCCGAGACCTCCTCGTCGGCAAGGAAGCGCATCTCGTAGACGGCGATACGCAGAAGGTTGCGGTCGGCGCCGGGCATGCGCATAAGATCCCAGTTCTTGGCGACGGCGCGCAGGGCGCAATCGATGCGATCGATATGCTCGTAAGCACCGCGGCAAAGCTCAAGCGCATAGGGGTCGAGGGGACCCTTCGAGATCAGGAAATCGCCCTCGAGGACGCGCTCGAGCGGGCTGTCCGTGGCCTCGGCCTGGAACAGCAGCTGCAGCGCCTGACTGCGGGCAAGCGTGCGCCCGCGATAAACCTTAAGGCTCAAAGGTTACTCCTTGGGGAAAACGAGGCCGTCGATGCAAACGTCAACGCGCTCGACCTCGACGCCCACCTGGGCATCGATGGCAGCGACCACGGCGGCGCGAACGGCCTCGGCGAGTTTCTTGAACGGATAGCCAAAGAACACCACGACGCGCACGGTGAGCGCAAGCTTGTCGCCGATGACCTCGGCCTCGACCGCCGGCTCGGAAGCCGGGGCCTTGGACGAGAGCATCATGGAGACAAGATTAGTGGCAAGGTCCTTGACGCCAACGGAGGCGATGCCCTCGACATCGGACACGGCGCGCGAGACCAAAATCCGCAGTATCGTGACCCGTTTGCGCGAGAATAGCGTGCTTCGGGCCGCGCAGGTCGACAGTATCGCGCAGGTTGTGGGTGCGACGCGCACGCGGCGGATCGTCTGCGGCGATTTCAACGATACGCCCATGTCGTATGTCTACCGCACGATGGCGCGGGGGCTGCGCGACGCCTTCCGTGAGTGCGGGTCGGGCTATTCGCA
>RKAY01000057.1 GCA_014846205.1 Collinsella aerofaciens
GCGCCCGTAACTCAATAAAGCCTCATCGGGCATTGCGGCCCCGCATCAAAAAGAGCAGGGCATTCCTACTTTAAAGAATACAAAAAAGGACCCGCCAAAAAGTGGCAGGTCCTTTTGTTCCATGGCGCTTCGGGAAACTACGCAGATTGCAGTACCCAAGGCGTTGTAGCCAATAAAAACGTCAAACTAGAGAGTCTGAACCTTCTTGGCCTCGGTCGCGGAGAGCCAGCCCTCCGGGATAGGAGCGTCGCTGTGGCAGCTGGAGCAGTAGTTCACAGACTGCGCATGGCCCTTGTGGCACTGAGTGCAAGAGTACTCGCCGTGCTGGGCGAGTAGCTCTTCGTGGGTGCCGCGTTCGATGATGCGGCCGTGTTCGAGGACCATGATGGCGTCGGCATCGCGCACGGTGGACAGGCGGTGCGCGATCATAAACGTGGTGCGTCCGCGCATGATGCGGTCCATACCGCGCTCGATGAGCTTTTCGGTACGCGTGTCGATGGAGCTCGTAGCCTCGTCCAGAATGAGCACCGGCGGATCGGCAACGGCCACGCGCGCGATGGCGAGCAACTGGCGCTGGCCCTGCGACAGGTTGGCGCCGTCGGCCGTGACCGGCGTGTCGTAGCCCCGCGGCAAGCGGCGAATAAACGAATCCGCGCAGGCGGCCTCGGCAGCGGCGCGCACCTCCTCGTCGGTCGCGTCGAGCTTGCCAAAGCGGATGTTCTGCGCAATGGTGCCGCTAAACAGGTGCGTGTCCTGCAGCACAATGCCCAGCGACCCGCGCAGGCTGGCCTTGGCAATGTGCTTGACGTCGATGCCGTCGTACGTGATCTCGCCGTCATCGACCTCGTAGAAACGGTTGATGAGGTTGGTGATGGTCGTCTTTCCGGCGCCCGTCGAGCCCACAAACGCGATCTTTTGCCCCGGCTTGGCAAACAGGTTGAGGTCCGTGAGCACACGGGTGCCCGGCACGTAGGAAAAGTCCACGGCATGGAAGCGCACGTCACCGGCAAGTGGGACCAAGCCGCACGTGAGCTCGGTACCGTCGGCAGACACCGCGCGGCCCGACTCATCAACGGCTGCCACATCATGCAGGTGCCCGTACGCGCCCACGCCCTGGCCCTCGGGAATCTTCCATGCCCACGCGGCGTCGCCCGTCTGCACCAGCTCCACGCGGCCCTCGTCAACCTCGGGCTTAAGGTCCATGGCGGCAAACAGGCGCTCGGCGCCGGCCAACGCATTGAGCAAGAAGTTGCCCAGCTGCGTGAACTGGTTGATGGGCATGGCCGCCTGGCGTACAAAGACCAGGTAACTTGCAAGCGCGCCCACGTCGGCGAGCCCCTTGATGCAGAGCATGCCGCCCGCCACGGCGACGATGGCATAGTTGACGTAGCCAATCACGACGGTCATGGGCACCATGGAGTTGGCATAGCTCACGGCGGCGGTGCCGGTGCGGCGAAGCTCGTCGTTGCGGCAGGTGAAGCCGGCGACATTCGCTGCCTCGCGGTTAAAGACCTTGATGACCTTTTGGCCCGAGACCATCTCTTCGATATATCCGTCCAGGTCGCCAAGCGATGCCTGCTGGGCAGCAAAGAAACGCTTAGAGCGCGCGCCCGAGTAGCGCGCGTACAGCACAATGGCCACATCGCACACGAGCGTGATAATCGTGAGCTGCCAGTTAAGGATGATGAGCATGGCCGTGGTGCCCACAACCTGAATGGCGGCCTGAATCACATTGGCAAAGCTGTTGTTGAGCGCCTCGGAGACGGTGTCGACGTCGTTGGTGAAAAAGCTCATGATGTCGCCCGAGCGTGTGCTGTCAAAATAACTGAGCGGCAGCGTCTGGATGTGCGCGAACAGGTCGCGGCGGATATCGGACACCACGCGTTGGGCCGCGCGCACCATGATCTGTGAGTAGCCCAGGGCCGAGAGCACGCCCGCAGCGTAGATAGCGGCGGTAAAGATGACCTGCTTGGCGAGCAGTTCCTCCCCGCCCGTGGCCAAACCGTTAACGATGGGGCGCACCATGTAGGTGCCGGCGAGGCTCGCAATAGCGGCGACGGAGGCGAGCACGCCCACCGCGAGCAACGAGAACTTGGCGTGACCCATGTAGGAGAGCAGGCGGCGCACCGTGCGCTTGAGGTCGGCCGGGCGTGCTTGGGCTGCGGTCTTAGGCATGGCGCTCACCCCCTTCCAAGAGCGATCCGCTGGGGACGGAGGAAAACGGATCATTCGCGCAGCCATCGTCGCTGGCGTCCGCGTTCCCCGCAAACTCCATCTGCGAGGCGTAAATCTCCTGGTATATGTTGTCGCCCGCCAGCAGTTCCTCGTGCGTGCCCACGCCGTGGACACGACCGTCATCCAACACCACAATGCGATCGGCATCCATGACGCTCGCGATGCGCTGGGCGATGATGAGCACAGTCGTATCGGGAATCCGAGCGATGTGCTCGCGAATCTTAGCGTCGGTCGCCATGTCGACCGCGCTGGTGGAGTCATCAAAAATGAGCACGCGCGGATGCTTGAGCAGCGTGCGCGCGATGCACAGGCGTTGCTTCTGGCCACCCGAAACACCGGCGCCGCCTTGGCCTAACTCGCCGTCCAGCCCGCCGATGCGATCAAGGAACTCGTCCACGCACGCCGCGCGGCAAGCCGCGAGGAGCTCATCGTCCGACGCCTGCGAATTGCCCCACTGCAGGTTCTCACGCACGGTGCCCGTGAACAGCACATTCTTTTGCAGCACAATTCCCACCGCGTCGCGCAAGGTAGCCAGGTCGTAGTCGCGCACGTCGTGTCCGCCCACAAGCACGGCGCCCTCGGTGGCGTCGTACAAGCGCGCAATCAGCTGCACAAGCGAGCTCTTGCCCGAGCCCGTGCCGCCGAGCACGCCCACCGTGGAGCCCGCCTCAATGCAAAGGTCGATATGCTCGAGCACATCCTCGGCTGCATCCGCGCGGTATTTAAAGGAAACGTCGCGAAACTCGATACTGCCGTCCGCTGGCGCCGCAGTCGCGAGGTCTCCCGCAGGGTTGGCGATAAAGGGCTCCTCATCGAGCACTTCTGCGATACGGCCCACACTCGTGAGAGCGCGCGTGAGCAGCAAAAACACATTGGAAATCATCATGAGCGAGTTCATGATCAGCAGCACGTAGCTCATAAAGCCAGTGAGCGAGCCCACGCCCAAGCGACCTTCGATGATCATGCGGCCGCCAATCCACAGGATCGAGAGCGCGGCAACATACATCGAGAGTTGGAACACCGGCAGGTTGAGCACGGCGGTACCGAAGGTCTTGGTCGCCGTGCCGGCGAGCTCGGTATTGACGGTGTCGAACTTGTCGCATTCGTGCTCGGCGCGCACGTAAGCCCTCACGGCGCGCACGGCGGTAAGGTCCTCTTGCACCACGCCGTTGAGGTGGTCCATCGAGGTCTGGAGTTGGCGGTAGAGCGGGCTCACGCGCACGGTAATGATACCGAGCACAATGGCGAGCATCGGCAGAATGACGGCAAAGACCGCCGCGAGCTCGCGCGAGAGCGCAAAAGCGTAGACGAGGCCCATGACCAGATTTACCGGCCCGCGCACCATAGGGCGGAAGCCGTTACCTACGGCGTTTTGAATCACGGTGATGTCGGTGGTCATGCGAGTGACAAGCGAGCTGGCGTCGTAGTTGTCCAGATTGCCAAAAGCGAGCGTCTGGATCTTGCGATACTCGGCCTCGCGCAGGTTGGCGCCCAGCCCCGAGGCGACGCGAGCAGACGTGCGTGCATAGCCCAAGCCAAGTACCAGCGAACATGCGGCGCATACCAACATATACGTGCCCTGCAACAGCATGTAGTTGATGTCGCCCGCGGGCACGCCCACATCGATGATATTTGCCATGATGACCGGGATAAACAGCTCGAGCGCCGTCTCGGCAGTCACAAAGAACACGCCGAGCATGGCATCGCGGCGGTATGCCCCCAGATAGGAAAACAAAATCTTGAGATTGCGCACGCAGGTTCATCCCCCATCAAACGTTGTTCGCAAACCCACGTATTATGGCGCGCCGTGCGGCGGTGTCAAGTGTTCCGAAATCGATTTCTGCAAGGCTAGTGCAGGCGCCATGTTCACAGGGCGCACGTCCGTATTCAATTGGAAATGAACGCATGCGCGACTTTTTTCGCCCCACTGCCGACACAAACCTTGACTCTACAATCGTTATAGGGTTTTCACTACACTGGTACGTAAACGACCCAAGCCAGAAAGTGCCCCGCCCATGGAACACGACCTCACACGCGGCAATGTCCTTAAGACCATCGCGGTCTTTGCCCTGCCTTATATGCTCTCGTACTTTTTGCAGATGCTCTACGGCATGGCCGACCTGTACATGATGGGGCAGTTTAGCGGCGCTGCCGGCATCACCGCCGTGGGCAACGGCGCGCAGACGCTCTATATCATTACCGTGACGCTCGTGGGTCTGGCCATGGGAACGACGGTCATCGTCGGCCACGCCGTGGGCTCGCGCCGCTTTGACCGCGCCGAGACCGCCATCGGCAACACCATCACGCTCTTTATGGGTGTCTCGGTGGTGCTGGCAGCCATCTTGCTCGCGCTGTGCCCGCAGATCGTGGCACTCATTGGCACGCCAGCCGAAGCCGTCGAAGGCACTGCCGCCTACCTGCGTATCTGCTTTATCGGCATTCCCTTTATCGCCGCGTACAACATTCTTTCGGCCATCTTTCGCGGGCTGGGCGATTCGCGCTCGCCCATGTACGTGATCGGCGTGGCGTGCATCATCAACATCGCGCTCGACTTTCTGTTTATCGGCCACATGGGGCTCGGCCCCGTGGGCGCGGCGCTCGGCACGGTAACCGCCCAGACGGCAAGCGTTGCCCTCGCGCTCGTGTGGCTCAAGAGCCGTCGCACGAACATCCACGTTAAGCGCAGCGACCTGCGCCCCCAGCCCGAGGTGCTCGGCAGCATTCTTAAGATTGGCGTGCCCGTGGCCGTGCAGGACGGCTGCATCCAGGTGGCGTTTATGTTTATCACCGTCATCGCCAACCACCGCGGCCTGGTCGACGCCGCCGCCGTGGGCCTGGTCGAGAAGATGATCAGCTTTTTGTTCATTGTGCCGAGCTCCATGGGCGCCACCGTCAGCGCGCTCACGGCGCAAAGCGCCGGCGCGGGCAAGGGCGACCGCGCGTGTCAGGTGCTCAAGGATGCCATGACCATCTCGGTGGTGTACGGCTGCCTCATCACGATGCTGATGTGGCTGGTGGCACCGGCGTTTATTGGCTTTTTTGCCAAGGACCCCGCGGTGGTCGCGGCCGGTACCGGCTATATGCACAGCTATATTTTCGACGCGATTTTTGCCGGCATCCACATTTGCTTTAGCGGCTTTTTCGCTGCATACGGCAAGAGCTACATCGGCTTTGCGCACAACGTGCTGGCCGTGGCGCTCATTCGCGTGCCGGGCGCGTGGCTGCTGTCGAACGCCTATTCCGATACGTTGTTTCCCATGGGCATCGCCTCGCCGTGCGGTTCGATTTTGTCGGCGGTCATCTGCGTAATTGCATTTACCGTGCTCAACCGCCGCGGAACTTTTGACAAACTGGTAGCGTAGCGAGGCAACGCATGCCTAGCACCTCTCCCCTGTTTTTACCGAAAGGAGCGGTCCTGTGGCCGACATGTCAAGCGAACACACCGAGGGCCTGCTTCGCATTGGCGAGGTGGCGCGCCTGCTCAATTTGAGCGTGGGCACACTGCGCCATTACGAACAGATGGGGCTATTGGAGCCGGCATATGTCGATCCGGCGAGTGGGTACCGCTACTACGGATCGCGGCAGCTCTCCACCCTCAACACCATCGGCAACCTTCGCGTTCTCGACCTGCCGCTGGCGCAGATTCGCGAGTTTGTCACTACGCGCGATATGGATTTGATGCAACGGCAACTGACCAAGCAACAGGAGTTAATTGAGCACAGGCGACGTGAGTAGGAGCGCATGTCGCGCAAGATTGACCAGCGGCTTGCCTTGCTTCATGGCGCTTTGAATGCTGATCTCGACGCCATTAGCGAAATCGAGGAACCCGAACTTCGCTGCGCCACGCTGCACGAGCGCGTCAATCCCACCGACGCCTATTCGCTGGGATGGCATATCCGCCAGCTTCAGCAGGGACAGCACGAAACCTTTGCCTATCTGGGCAATCTGGGTGTGGGCATCGCGCCCGAGCGCCTGGCCGCCGGCGACTTTGATGGCTACGACGAGGTCTTCCTGCTGCTCGACGATACCGATGATTACTTGGGCGACGTTGAGACGCGACCTGCCGCGCGCTGCTTGACCATAAGCTTCCGCGGCACGCACGGGCAAGCAGCCCCACGCTACGAGCAGCTGCTCAGCTATATGCGCGAGCACGGCCTGACGCCCGTAGGTCCCTCACGCGAGATTGCCTTGACCGATGACATCATCAGCGACGACCCCGCGACCTACGTGACGCAAATCACGGTGCCGGTTGCCCCGGCAAAGTAAAAACCGCCCGGAAGGCATCGTGCTTCCGGGCGGTTTTTCAATTTGATTATCGATGTCTTAAGCCTGGGGCACCTGACCAGTCGCCAGGATCCGCTCGAGTGCGTCCTCGTCCAGCACGGGCACACCCAACTGCTCGGCCTTGGTGAGCTTGGAGCCCGCTTTGGGACCGGCGACCAGATAGCTCGTCTTCTTGGACACACTGCCCGAAACCTTGGCGCCGAGCACCTTGAGCGCCGCGCCCGCCTCGTCGCGCGTGCGGTTGACGAGCGTGCCCGTGAGCACGAAGGTCAGACCCGCAAGCGGCTGTGCGTCGGCGAGCTCGCCCGCCACGCCAGCGTCGGCTGCGGCTTGTGCATGCGCGGCGCCCAAGTCAACCTCGAGCGACAGGCCCGCCTGGCGCAGGCGCTCCAGCACGGCAAGGTTTTCGGGCACGGCGAGGAACTGCTTGACGCTCGCCGCAATCTTGGGACCAATGCCCTCGCACTCGGCAATATCCTCTTCGCTCGCCAAGATGAGCTTGTCGACCGACAGGAATCGCTCGGCGATGACCTCGCCCACGCTCTTGCCCACGTGGCGGATGCCCAGGGCAAACAGCACGCGACCGAGCGGCTGGCTCTTGGACTTGTTGAGCTCGGCGATGATTTTCTCGGCCGTCTTGAGGCCCACCGGAATGGGATCGCCCTTCTTGACGCCCTTTTTGCTGTTGGAGCTGGCGTACACGCGGCCCGTGTCCAGACCTGCGATGTCGTCGACCGTGAGCTGGTAGAAATCTGCGACATCGTGGATCAGGCCGGCGGCGATCATCTTGTCGACGATCTCGTCGCCCAGGCCGTCGACGTCCATGCAGCCGCGGCTCACCCAGTGGAGCAGGCGCTCCTTGAGCTGTGCGGGGCAGTCGATGGACACGCAGCGGTAGGCAACCTCACCGTCCTCGTGCACCACGGGGCT
>RKAY01000083.1 GCA_014846205.1 Collinsella aerofaciens
CCTGCCGCGGGTTTGCCGAGGCGCTTGCCGCGCGCGAGCCGGTGCCCGGCGGCGGCAGCGACACAAACATGGGACACATGGCCCACGTTTCGAGACTCCCGGGCAGCGGCAACTGGGGCATACATATAGGTAAGGAGCCCTATGTTGGGGCAACGCTCGCCACGGCACCGGACGACGAATGGAGGGATAACCGTACAGTAAACAAAGTCATCATGTGCACGCGCAACCGCTGCCCCAGCGATCCGCGGCGCACGATGTCCCTGGCAGACAAGGAGGACGCCACCATGAAGAAAAAGACCCTATCGATTCTTTCCCTTTGCATCGCCCTCTTTGCCGCGTTTGCTCTTGTCGGCTGCGGCGGGATCGCATCGGACGGAGGCGGCAGCACCTCAAAGAGCGAAGGCAAGGAAAAGGCCCCCGTCGCCGAAAAGACTGACTTTATCTGGTTTAAGGTCGAGATGCCCGAGGGCGTTGGCGTAAGCGACTCCGCCGGCAAGAACGCCGACAGGGTCCAGCTCACCTTCCCCGAAGACGAGAACGCCTCGGCCGATCGCTTTATCCCCGTTTGGAAAAAAGCCCTGACAGCCGAGGAGTCCCATGCCGACCAGGCAGAAAAGAAGGGGGATACGTTCCAGTGGAAGGATGGCGGGTACGTCGAATATAACGGCAGGACGTGGCTCGTCGGAACGTACGAGGACAACAGCGGTATCTCAACCCTCCTTTTTACCGACGTTGAGCCGGGAAGCGTCTACGTCCTCATCTCGAACTTCGACCAGCACAAGAAAGAAGCCGAGGCGCTCCTCAACTCCATCGAGTTCCCCGATGACATGGAAGAGGCAGTTTCCGAGGCACGCGAAGTTGAGATTTCGAGCATCGAGATCAAGTAACGGGACTCCGCACACGCCCACGTACGCGCGCCCCATTAAAACAACGGGCGCCCAACCCGGGGAGGGCCGACGGCACCGGCCCTCCCCTCTTTTGCGCCCGAACATATTGCCACTTAACGGCGCAAATCCGGCCCTCAGAATGGGACACATGGCCCACCCTAGCGAGCCGTCCACGCGTACAGTAAAGGCAGGTAATCCATGGGCGGTTACAGATCGAGGAGGACACGACCATGAAAAAGAAGGCCTTAGCGATTCTCACCCTCTGCATCAGTCTCTTTGCCGCGGTTGCCCTGGTGGGCTGCGGTGGCAGCGGCGGCGCTACCGGAAGTGGCGGTGGCGGTGCGGAAAAGCCAGCCGTGGATATGAGGACCGACTTCATCTGGTTTAAGGTCGAGGTCCCCGAGGGCGTCGAGGTCACCGACGTTGCCGGCGACACCGCCGACAGGGCCCAGTTTAAGTTCACCGAGAGCGAGCACGCCAGCGATCGCTTCATCCCCGTCTTCGATCCTGACAAGAACGCCGATGAGCTGTTCGACTACGAGGCAAAGTGGAATGCCAGCTTTGAGTGGACCGAGAATGACCCCGTCAAGTACAACGGCAAGACTTGGCGCAACGCTTCCTATACACACTCGGGCGGCGTGACGACTGAGTACTTCACCGAAGCAGGCGGCGGCAGCGTCTACGTGCGCATCGACAACGTCGAGGAGCACAAGGATGCCGTCGAAACCATGATGAAGTCTCTGGAATTTGCCGATGATATCGCCAAGGCCAAGACCGAGGCCATGGATGTTAAGCTCGACGATATCGAGATTAAGCGCTAAGCGACTCGCGAGCGCAACGAAAAACACGAGCGCAGCGCCAACAAGCGGCGGTGCCCCAGCGTTTCGTACTAAGGGAGGGCCGGTAAACCGACCCTCCCTCTCTTATGCCAGCAGCCGACAAACGCGAGGATGCCGGACGCCGGAACCACCTCAAGTGTGGCAACGGTACGAAAACGGCAAGCACCCAAACACGTCCGCCCACCGATTTATAGCGCCGCGCGGTCAATTAAAACGATTCTTTTAAACGTCTGGGCAGTATAGTGACCAAAATGAGTGCATAACCGCACCGTGCGAATGGAGGAGTTATGACCGAACACTACGCCATCAGTCGTCGAGCATTTACGCTGGGCCTAGGACTTGCGGCGTTGTCGCCGCTTGCAAGCCTGCCCGAAACCGCGGGATTGGGCCTTCCCATGCGCGCGGCATTTGCAGAAGACGCACCCACACCGGCGGCCACCCTCGACAAATTCGTCATTCGCCTTCGCCCCGCGGGCTATTTTCGCACCGCGAGCGTCAACGAAGACGGCAACGTCATCGGCAACGTCTGCCACCTGTTTAACGACGGCACGTCCAGCAAGCTCATCCTTGAGCACGTAGCGACCGATACAGAAAATACAAATTGGTATGCCATCCGCACCCTGCTCAATTTCGAAGAGCACAAGAAGACGGGCTACAGCATTTGGTCGGTCGATGGCGACTCGGACAAAGATGGAAAGGTCATCCACGTATGGAGTGGCGAGCATGACGGCAAGGCCAGCCGCTCTTTTGCGTTCGAACGCAAGGCAAACGGAACCTACATCATCCGAGACCGCACAAACGAGAAAAAAGACATTAATTACCTGGCCATGGAAAAGGACGGCAAAGACCAAGACAACAACAAGATCTGCCACAAGAGGAAGAGCATTCCGTGGGAACTCGAACTTGTCGGTTACGACAAGGGCGAAATCAATACCACGGTTAGAAGTATCGACTGGATCACATATAGCAGCTACGTCGACGGACCATGTTGGATGAGCCACGTCGATGGCAGCAAGTACCTCGACGAGCTGAGCATCCCGGGCACGCATGATTCGAGCACCTGCAGCGTCGACAACGACACCGAGCCCCAAACCTCGCTTGCAAAGTGCCAGCAGGATTACATCCCCACGCAGTTGCTCGAAGGCATTCGCTATTTTGATATCCGACTCGGAAAGGGCGACAACCCCGGCATCGACCATGGAATATGCTACCTGCTCAAAAAAGACGGGGGCTTTATGCATCTCTCCGATGTCATCGGTTACTTCAAAACATTTTTGAACGAAAACCCGTCAGAAGCGCTCATCATGCTTGTATCACGAGGCAACGACGAGGCTACCGACGAGAGCCTAACGACGGCTTTCGCCAAGGTTTTGGACGAGAACCCAAAACTGTTCTATACGTCGAGCCGCGTTCCCACACTGGGCGAGGTGCGCGGAAAGATCGTCCTGCTACGTCGATTTGGGCTCGCCGGCGACAGCGTAAGCGGTCACACGTGGGGCCTCGACCTTACCGAATGGGACGGCAAAATCAAGGCGCATTCCGGAAAGTCCATGTGCCTCGTCCAAGACGCGCGAGGCTTTGAGGCTGCGGGCAATGCGGGTGCCAAAGAGCCCTATTGCACCAAGGTATATGCCCAAGACCATTACGACTGCACGGGATCCAGTAAGATCGACTGGGTCGATATGGCCCTGAATGCAGCGCCCGATCTCAAGCGCAGTCCCGTAGATATCACTGCCGAGGACGGGACAACGGCGCAGGTGACGGAGCGCTGCTGGTTTATCAACTACACGAGCTGCACGCAATACAACCCATTTACCGCAGCGCGAGTGGTCGACGAGCACCTGTACAAGAGCTCGTATATAAACAATACCGGAGTTGAGGGCACAAAAGAGAACTGCTGTAAGCACATTGGCATCATCGCGTCCGACTTTGTTGATGCGGCACTGGCCCGAAGCATCTACCAGCGCAATTACGATGCGAAGCACAAGCAGACCGTTTCGTACTACCTCCCGACCCGTATACGCATGACATACGGCGACTCGTTGAGCGATGCCTCACTCCAGGATGGAAAGACCGTTGGCGAGGGCTACTTCCGCCTCGTCGACAGCAGCAACGTACTCAACGTAGCAGCTCCGGACAGGGTTTTTGCCATCGAATACGTGGATGTCGACGCCCTGGGCAACGAAACCGCTACGGGACTGCAGGGCTCCGTGCCCATCCATGTCGACCCGCGCGCGCTGACGCCCCACTTTGAGGGGCTCGAAGGCCTTAAGGTCGGCGAGGACGTGCGCGCAAAGATCGCGGCGCCGCTCGAGGGCAAGCTCGAAGGCGATGCCTGCACCGCCCAGCTCGAGTTTATGCACGATGCAAACGGTGTGCCGGGCACGGCAATGGCCGAAGGCGAGGCATTTACCGCAGGGACGTACTGGGTGCGCGCGAAAGGCCTTTTGGGCGACGCGGCGCAGAACTATGAGCTTGCCACCGACGGAGCCGCAAGCTTTACTGTGACGACTTCGGGCGACGCGGGCGGTGCAGGCAACACCGGCACCGGCACCAACGCGGGCAGCGCCGACAAGAACGGCAAGGGCAACAAGAGCAAGGGATCGGGCGGAAAACTCGCCGGCACGGGCGACGGCTCTGGCATTGCCGCCGGGCTCGCTGCCGCCGCCGTGGCGACAACGGTCGCCGGCGCGGCAATGCTTGCCAACGATCGCGAAGACAGCGAAGGCGCTAGCGAATAGGCAAGCCGGCTTTCAGACGCATCGGCTCAATCAGGGGCGCGGAATACCGTTCTGCGCCCCTATATTTTGACATGAGGGATCAGCGCATAAAGGACGCCTCGCAGGTTGAACGACCAGCCACCGTGCTGTCAGATGCGCGGGCGTAAGTCTGGCCCGAACGTCGCTGCCGGCTACATCACCATATTCAGCACGTTAACAAACTCCTGGGCCTTCGCACGGCTGCTCAGGCTAAAGACGCAAGCAGTCAACAGCCTGTTACGCAGAAAAACATCGCGGCCTTTGATTCTATTGACGCCCGTGATGTCCTTAAGGTAGACAATCTCGGTGTGCTTGCCGCCGAAAGCGCCCTTCTTGAGCACCTCGATACGGTTAGGGTAAATCTTGACGTCTTTAAACCTACCCGAACCCTTGTCCTGAAACAGCAAGATGTTGTTGTCCATGCGTGTCACTCCCATGGGGTTCGCTAAAACTGCCTCTATGGTCACATTTTAGTCACCGCAAGGCTCCCATGCGAAGGTGCCAGACAGCACAGCAATTCGTGTCCGCGCGAGGCTTTAAACTAAATGCGATAAAGATGCATTCCATAAGAGGAAAGTGGGGCGACAGTGATGGGCGAACTGGTAAACCGTGGAGAATCGGCAATCGTGCCAGAAGTTTTTTACAAGCAGGTTTCCTCGATTCTCAACGCCGCTCGCGACAAGGCCTATACCGCCGTTAACTTTGCGATGGTTGAGGCATATTGGGAAATCGGCAAGAGCATTGTTGATGAACAGGGCGGAGAGGAGCGCGCAGCATATGGAGAGGCATTGATTGCAGGCCTCTCCAGAAGGCTTACCGCGGATTTCGGAAGAGGCTTTGGCATCGCAAACCTTCGCAATATGCGTCAGTTCTTTCTTGCGTTTCCAATTCGCGACGCACTGCGTAGCGAATTGAGCTGGACTCATTACCGCAGGTTGATGCGCATTCCCGACCCTGATGCTCGCGCCTGGTACATGAACGAATGCGCCGATTCTCGTTGGAGCACGCGTCAACTCGAGCGTCAGATCAACACCATGTTCCGCGAGCGCCTGCTTGCCAGCAAGGACAAGGAGGCCGTCACCCAGGAAATCCAAGAGAGCGCCCCGGCTCGTCGCCCCGAGGATATCATCCGCGATCCATATGTACTGGAGTTTTTAGGTTTCTCGGACGATACTGCGTTTCGCGAGAGCGATCTAGAGCAGGCGCTCATCACACATCTTCAGAAGTTCCTGCTGGAGCTTGGCCGTGGCTTCGCTTTCGAGGCGCGCCAAAAGCGTATCACCTTTGATGGGCGCCATTTCTATATTGACCTTGTGTTTTACAACTATCTGATGCGCTGCTTCGTGCTTATCGACCTTAAGACGGACGATCTTACGCACCAGGACTTGGGCCAGATGCAAATGTATGTGAACTACTACACGCGCGAGCTCATGAACGAAGGCGACAATCCGCCCATAGGCATCGTGCTCTGCGCGGACAAAAGCGATTCGATTGTCGAGTACACGCTGCCCGAAGACAACGACCAAGTGTTTGCCGCCAAATACCTGCCGTATCTTCCAAGTAAGGAAGAGCTGGCGCGCGAGCTGAGTGCCGAGTACCGCGCCATCAACGAAGCGACTAATGGCGAAGCACAAGGATAGCAATACGTTGCGACCGACACCACCGATGGCGCTCCACATCACCCGGGATAAGAGGAGCTTTCCATGACAGACAGACCGAAAACAACACTGCGCGACTGCATCTATGGGCTCGCCGTCGGCGACGCTCTGGGCGTTCCCTACGAGTTCAGGCCCCGTTGGACGTTTGAATGCGCGGACATGATTGGCTACGGCACGCACGGGCAGCCCGCCGGCACCTGGAGCGACGACACATCTATGACGCTTGCCACCTGCGACTCGATTAGGGAGCTCGGGCATATCGACGCCGCAGACATGCGCGACAAGTTCGTAAGCTGGATTGCGCGTGGCGAGTATACGATCGACGGCGTTTTCGATTACGGCGGCACGACCGCCCGCGCCTTGCACACCGGCAAAGGAGGCTCCGGCGAGCGCGACAACGGCAACGGCTCGCTCATGCGCATCGCTCCCCTAGCGTTCACCGATGCGACGGACAACGAGATCAGCGAGGTCTCCGCGATTACGCACGCCCACAGAACGTCGACCGACGCATGCATCATATTTGTCGAGCTGATGAGGGATGTGATGAACGATGCGCTCCCCTCGTGGGCACTCCATCTGAAAGGCATGCCTGAGCAGGAGATCAAGTCAGGTGGCTTCGTGCGCGACACGCTTAAGGCAGCCACCTGGTGCTTCGTCAACACTAACAGCTACGAAGATTGCGTGCTTGCCGCCGTCAACCTGGGCGATGACACCGACACCACCGCAGCCGTCGCAGGCGCCCTCGCCGGCACGGCCTACGGTATCGAGGCCATCCCACGAGAGTGGATTGACATCCTGCGCGGTAAAGAGCTGATAGAGCAGTGTTTGTTTTAGGGCGCCATTCAAGAAATATAGCAGGAGGAATCATGGAGCGGAAGATCGCGAATATCGATGAGTTCCAAATGGACGAAAACGAGACCTCGATACTCCCAACGGGACTGAAGGAGGAAGAAAACCTCTATGTCCTCCCCGACGGGCGTTACCTCCCCTGCGGGCTCTACAGGACCGCAGACGGCGGTTCGCTCATTTATGAGCCATCCGGACTCAGCTTCTTCGGGCAGATGCTTGCTCAATTCAAAAAGAGCTAGAGGCCTGATTGCCAGTTAGATCGACACTGCTCCAAAACGTCGCTGTGGCGTCTACGGTAGGCTTTTTGGTTTGATTACCAGTTAGATCGACACTGCTCCAAAACGAGTAGAGGGAGCCTTCTC
>RKAY01000087.1 GCA_014846205.1 Collinsella aerofaciens
GGGGGAGTGCAATGGGCGAAGCCGAGCCGGTCGGGCACCAAAAAAGCGGACGCCGTAGCGCCCGCCCAAAAGCAATCGAAAGCTCAAACTAGCAGATCGGTCTAGTACACCATGCCCATGGCGTCCCGAACCTCGGCCAGAGTCTGCTCGGCGATCTCGTTGGCACGACGGTTGCCCTCGTGCAGCACGTCCTTCACATAGTCCAGATCGTTCTCATAGCGCTGGCGGCGCTCGCGGATCGGCGCGAAGTACTCGTTGACGGCCTCGGTCACGTACTTCTTGAGCTGGCCAGAGCCGCCCATGCCAATCTCCTCGGCAATCTCGACCTCGGAACGGCCGGTGCAGATGGCGGCCGTCGAAAGCAGGCCGGACACGCCGGGGCGGTTCTCGGGATCAAACGTGATCATGCGCTCGGAGTCGGTCTGGCTCTTCTTGATGCGCTTGGCCGTCTCCTCGGCGGTCATCGAGATGTTGATGGCGTTGCCGTAGCTCTTGCTCATCTTGCGACCGTCCAGGCCGGGCAGTAGCGGGGTCTCGGACAGCAGCGCGTCGACCTCGGGGAATACCTTGCCGTAGCGGTTGTTAAAGCGGCGGGCGATGGTGCGGGTGAGCTCGATGTGCGGCAGCTGGTCGCGACCGACGGGCACCACGTTGCCCTTGCAGAACAGGATGTCGCAGGCCTGGTGCACCGGGTAGGTGAGCAGAAGGCCGGTGAGCTCGTGGCCCGAGGCCTCCATCTCGGCCTTGACCGTGGGATTGCGCGCCAGCTCGGCCTCGGACACCAGCGACAGGAACGGCAGCATGAGCTGGTTGGCGGCGGGCACGGCGGAGTGCGCGTAGATCATGGTCTTGTCGGGGTCGATGCCGCAGGCAAGGTAGTCCATGACCATGTTGTACACGTTGTCCTGGATGTGCTCGGTGGTGTCGCGGTCGGTGATGACCTGGTAGTCGGCGATGAGCACGTTGGTCTTGGCGCCCATGTTCTGCAGCTCCACGCGGCCCTTGAGGGTGCCAAAGTAGTGGCCCAGGTGCAAGCGTCCGGTAGGGCGGTCACCGGTAAGCATGGTGAACTTCTCGGGCGTCTTGGCCAGGCCCTCGCGAATGGCGTTGCTCTTTTGCAGCGCGACTTCGTAGCTGTTCTCGTTTGGCATGATTGCTCCTAACGTATGTTCATGGGTCAAGATGATAACGCGTTTATTGGAGGGTCGGGGCGTAAGCAGGCGAGGGGCGAAAGAGTGGCGGCTTGCGCGATGGGTGCGGCGCGGCTGCACTTGGCCAACGGTGCCTGGGCGCATCCTCGGCACCTTGCCCTAGAGCTTGTGGTGGCGCTCTTCCTTACGTTCCTCGGCTGCCTGCTCCTCTTGTTTAAAGGCGGGGTCGTCGGGGGTTACCAGCTCGTCTTCGTGCGTGCGCTTGTTGTAATGGTGGCGCAGCACGGGCTCAAACAGGTGCAGGTGCTTGGCGAAGGCCGCCGAGCCAATGGCGAGCACGGTAAAGATGAGCACGCGCATGGGGACCTCGACCTGATTGATGGCGGCGGCGCCGGCCGAAAGCATAATGCACCAGGCGTAGATGAGCAGTACGGCCTGCTTTTGGTTGTAGCCCTCTTGAATGAGGCGGTGGTGGATGTGGCCCTTGTCGGCCTGCCCAATGCTAATGTGGGCGCGCTTGCGGCGCACGATGGCGCTAAACGTGTCGATGATGGGCACGCCGGCCACGATGAGCGGGATGATGAGCGAGGTGAGTGCGGCGGTGCGGCTCACGTTGAGCAGCGATATGGAGCCCAGCGCAAAGCCCAGCAGCAGCGAACCCGAGTCGCCCAAGAAGATACTCGCGGGGTTGAAGTTGTAGCGCAAAAAGGCCAGGCAGGCGCCAAACAACGCGATGGAGAGTGCGGCGGCATCGATGCGGCCCGATAGAACGGCCATCGAGAACATCGTGAACGATGCGATGCCGCAGATACCCGTCGCCAGGCCGTCAAGGCCGTCGATGAGGTTGATGATATTGGTGAACGCAACCAGGTAGACCACGGTGATGGGATAGGCGAGCCAGCCGAGCATAATCTCACCGGGGGCAAACGGGTTGACGATGACGCCGATTTTTAGGCCGCCCACACAGGCAATGAGCGCGGCGAGCACCTGGCCGGCCAGCTTTTGCTTGGGCTTGAGCTGGAGGACGTCGTCGATCGCGCCGGTCGCAAAGATGATGGTAAAAGAAAGCGCAAGTATGGGGTAGCTAATGTGCAGACGGGGGTGGGGCACCAAAGCGGGCGGCCAGCCCAGGTACCAGGTGCCTAGGATCTGCACGGTGCAGGCGACGACGAGGCCCAAAAAGACCGCCGTGCCGCCCATGCGCGGGATGGGCTTAGTGTTGATACGGCGCTTGGAAGGATAGTCGACGGCGTCGAGCTTGATTGCCAGGCGCTTGACCAGGGGCACCGCAAGGAAGGTCGTGATAAAAGCCGCGACCGCCACGCACAGGTACGGTATGAAGCTCGTGGAGGAAACCATGAATCGATAAACCGCCAAGCGTCGAAGGAAAAGGTCAAAGGATGCCACGCCACAAAGGGTATAGCTGACCCATGATACTCGACCAAGGAGGGTGTGAGGAATTGCACGGGACGATAATCACGTGCTTACCAGATATTCGAGTGATGGTGGGGTTCTGCCTGGTGCCTTTTGGGGATCTGGGCGGGATTTGCAATGGCGAGTTTCGGCAAAAGAAAACCACCCCCCACGTTACGAAAATGAACCCACCTAAAACAGGTGGGTGCCCTCATCGACTGTTCCAGCGTCCTTAACAACGAAGGATACCTGTACTAGGTACGACTGTGTGGGCTCCCTAAATAAACGCGACGGTTCACCCAGTTGCTCCGCGGGGGGCGGAATACCTACATCATAAAGCGGCACTTTGTGGATTCCAGTCTTGACATTACAAAAATCGTGTCGGACGATTACGGCGCCTTGGGCTCGAGCCGTCCGTGCGGTTGGTCCTTTTGCGCTTGAGCTGCTGAATCGTTGTTTTGGAGCATGTTTTTATGCCGACGTCGTTGACCGAACTTTTTTCGCCCGCCTGCCATTTGTGTCCGCGCCGTTGCGGTGCGGCGCGCGATGAGGGTGCGCGCGGCGTATGCGGTGCTAACGACACGCTCAAGGTGGCCCGCGCGGCGCTTCATATGTGGGAGGAGCCGCCTATCTCGGGCGAGGCGGGTTCGGGCACGATCTTCTTTAGCGGCTGCTCGCTCAAATGCGTCTATTGCCAGAACCACGAGATCTCGACGGGCAATTTTGGGCTTGAGATTTCGCCCGAGCGCCTGGTCGAGATTATGTTGGAGCTGCAGGACCAGGGCGCGAACAATATTAACCTTGTGACGGCGACACACTACGCGCACCTGCTGCCGACGGCGATTGCCGCGGCACGGGCGCGCGGGCTGGTCATCCCAATCGTCTACAACACGAGCGGTTATGAGCGCGCGAGTGCCGTGGCGGCGCTCGGCGATCTGGTCGATGTGTGGCTTACCGATTTTAAATATGCCGATGCGGGGCTTGCGCAGTCGCTCTCCCACATTAAGGACTACCCGCGTGTGGCCGTGTCGGGCCTGGCACAGATGGCGCGCGAGATCGAGCGCCGCGGGGGAGAGCTGGTGGACGAGGACGGGCTCATGAAGCGCGGCATGATCGTGCGTCACCTGGTACTGCCGGGACACGCGGACGATTCGTGTCGCGTACTGGACCTGGTGTGGCAGACGGTGGGTGATGTACCGATCTCGGTCATGAACCAGTACACGCCCAATGCGCTCATGCGCGAGCAGGGCGGCGACCTGGCGCGTGCCGTGACGCGCGAGGAGTACGAGCAGGTGCTCGACCATGCCGACGACCTGGGCTTTACGACGATGTTTTGGCAAGAGGGCGGCGCGGTAGACGAGAGCTTCACCCCAGCCTTCGACACCACCGGCGTCCTTACCAGCGCAAAGTAGTACGTACGCGGATTATGTTTCTGGGACGGGGATTAAATAATCATCGAGAGGATTGCCTGCTTGAAAGGTGGTCAAAATAGCCCCGCCCCAAAAAAGACTGGGTATTGGGCGTTGACAGTTTGCGAGCCGTAGGTAAAATATCAACTTGTCCTGGGGACGTAGCTCAGTTGGGAGAGCGCTGCCGTCGCATGGCAGAGGCCGAGGGTTCGACTCCCTTCGTCTCCACCCTTGGATTTGATAAGCCGCTGACATTGTGTCGGCGGCTTTTTTTAAAAAGAAAGGGCTGTACTATGGCCGAGCTTGAGTCCCAACCACTGTCTGCCGAGGAGCGCGCCGAGTTGGAAGAGCTCCGCGCCGAGAAGGCCCGCCGCGAGGAGCAGGAAAAGGCTCGTCGCGAGCGCGAGGAGCTGGCCGCCCTGCGCACCGAGCGTGCGAAGGCCGATGAGGCCGCTGCCAAGGGCGCATCCGAGCCAGCGCCCGCCGCGCCCAAACCTCAGCCTAAAAAAGCCGCTCGTCCCAAGCCCGTCGATTCCAAGCCGAGCCGTGACGAGATGACGTTTGCCCAGCGCATGGTCACCTCTAAAGAGCCTGTGGACGAGGACGATATCCCCGGCATGCCGCCGGCTCAAAAGCTCATCATCGCGCTCGCCCTGATTGGGTTTATCGTTTTTATGGGCTACACGATCACGGGCAGCATGGGGCTGCACTAACTGAACCGCACCCGGCGCCCCGCTCGCATATTCCGCCCCGCCCAACCCTCAACCTCTACACAACGTATTCGAAAGGTCGCCCCATGGCTTTGACCGACATCTCGCATCCCACCGACATCGCAATGCTCACCGATCTGTACGAGCTCACTATGGCCCAGGGCCTGTGGGAGAGCGGCAAAGCCAATGAGCAAGGTTGTTTTACGGCGTTTTACCGTGACCATCCGTTTGGCAGCGCGTACGCCGTCATGTGCGGCACCGCCGAGCTTCCCGAGCTCGTCGAGAACCTGCGCTTTACGTCCGAGGACATCGACTACCTCGCTTCGCTTCAGGCTCCCGCCGGCGGTGCGATGTTTAAACCCGCATTCCTCGACTACCTGCGTAACTTCCGCGCGCACGTGAACATTGACGCCGTGCCCGAGGGTGAGCTTGTTTTTCCGCGCGAGCCCATGGTGCGCGTCACCGGTCCGGCGCTGGAGTGCCAGCTTCTCGAGACGGCGCTGCTCAACATCGTCGGCTTCCAGACGCTCGTCGCCACCAAGACGGCGCGCGTGGTGTTGGCGGCGGACGGCCGTCCCGTCGCCGAGTTTGGCCTGCGCCGCGCCCAGGGTCCCGATGGCGGTCTGGCCGTCGCCCGCGCAAGCTATGTGGCCGGCTGCTCGTCCACGTCTAACGTGCTTGCCGGGCGCCGTTACGGCATTCCCGTCTTTGGCACGCATGCGCACAGCTGGGTGATGAGCTTTGACTCCGAGCTCGAGGCCTTCCGTGCGTTTGCCAAGTCGAGCCCCAAGAACTGCACGCTGCTCATCGATACCTACGACGTGCGCGAGGGCTGCGAGCATGCCATTACGGTTGCCAAGGAGATGGAGGCGGCGGGCGAGCGCCTGTCGGCTATTCGCATTGACTCAGGCGATCTGGCCAAGCTCTCCAAGTATGTCCGCGGTCGTTTCGATGCCGAGGGCTTGCCTTATGTGGGGATCTCGGTGTCCAACGACCTTGACGAGTACACGATTCAGTCGCTGCTCGACCAGGGCGCACCCATCGACAGCTTTGGCGTGGGCACCAAGCTCGCGACCTGCTACGATCAGCCGGCGCTGGGCGGCGTGTACAAGCTTTCCGCCCGTCGTGCGAGCGATGCGGACCCGTGGACGCCGGTGGTGAAGCTCTCCGAGCAGCCCTACAAGCGCACGATTCCGGGCGTTCAGCGTGTGCGCCGCTATTACGACGGCTTTGGCGGCCCGGTCTGCGACATGATCTATGACGAGGACCACCTGGCGGGGGAGGGCGCCGCGCGCGGCAATACCCTCGTGGCCGTGAACGATGCCGCCCTGGTGACCGATGTGTCGGAGCTTGAGTATCGCGAGCTGCTGGTGCCGATCGTGCGCGATGGCAGTGCGGTGGCTCCGCGTGAGAGCATCGAGGACGCGCGCGAGCGCTGTGCTTGGGCACTCGATCATCTGGACGCGGCTTTCAAGCGCTTCCTGTATCCGCAGACCTACGTGGTGGGTATGGAACAGGGCCTTGCCCGGGTGCGCGACGAGCTCGTGCGCAAGAACATGGCCGCGGCATCGGCCTTCCCCTGGGCAAAATGATCCGCGTGCGACGGAGGAGCACGGATTATTTTCTCGCCCGCCCGCCCGCTCGCTCAGCATTCGATTGGTTTGACGTATGACGACTTCTTATAAAACGATGGTGGTAAAGATCGGCTCGTCCACGGTGGTGGGTGCCGACGGCAAGGTCAACCGCGCGTTTATCGGCGGGCTTGCCGATCAGGCTGCTGCCCTGCGCAAGCTCGGCTGGCGTCTGGTCGTTGTGAGTTCGGGCGCCATTGCCTGTGGCTATCCCGTGCTGGGCTTCGACCGCAAGCCGGTCGGTGACCTGCCGAGCCTGCAGGCCTGCGCCTCAGCCGGTCAGTGCATCATCTCGTCGGCTTACGACGAGGAGTTCCATGCACGAGATCTGCTCACCTCGCTCGTGCTACTCACGCGTCACGACACGGCGCGCCGCACGTCCTATCTGCACGCGCGCGACGCCCTGCTGCGTCTGGTGGAGCTGGGCGTGGTGCCGGTCGTCAAC
>RKAY01000021.1 GCA_014846205.1 Collinsella aerofaciens
GGTGGACCACGATGTCGTTATCGAGTGCCTGGGTAAAGTCGAGCAGGGGCTCGAGCACCTCGTAGTCGACCTTGATGAGCTTGAGCGCCTTGTCGGCGGCCTCCTCGGTCTCGGCAGCGACAATCGCCACCTCCTCGTTTTGATAGCGCACAAGGTTCTCGAGAATCAGACGGTCGTAGGGACTCGGCTGCGGATAGCTCTGGGCGGCAATGGTAAAGCGGCGCTTGGGCACGTCCTCGTAGGTGTAAACGCCCACGACGCCGGGCACCTTAAGGGCGCGCGAGGTGTCGATGGAACGGATCTTGGCACGGGCATAGGGGCTGCGCTTGAGTTTGACGATGAGCGCGCCGGCGGGCACCATATCGCCCGTGTAGACGGGACGGCCCTCGAGCAGGGCCTTCGAGTCCTTCTTAGGCTGCTTGTGGGTGATCTGCTTGTAGGTGACGCCGTCGCAGCTGGTGTCGTTGACCGGCAGCTCGGGCATCTCAAAGCCCACCTGCACGCCAGACTCGTTAAGGAAGCGGACGATGGCGCGCAGTTGGCTCTCGTAGCCGCTGCAGCGGCAGAGGTTACCGGCAAGCTGGCGCGAGAGCTCCTCGCGCGTGGCGGCGAGGCTCGGGTCCTCCTTGGCGGCGCGGGCAAGCGCCAGCACGTTCATGATAAGGCCGGGGGCGCAAAAACCACACTGCTCGGCGCCTTCGGCAGCCATTGCGCGGGCCAGTGCCTCGGACTCGGCCTTGAGGCCCTCGAGCGTGGTGATGGAGCAGCCCTCAACGCGGGCGGCGGGAACCGAGCAGCTTAGCACCGGGTCGCCGTCGAGCCACACCGTGCACAGGCCGCAGTTGGTGGTTTCGCAGGCACAGCGCACCGACGCGCAACCCTGCTCGCGCAGCAGCGCAAAGAGCATCGTGTCGGGGGCAATCTGAACCTTGACCTTGCGGCCGTTGAGCGTAAAGGAAAGATCGATGAGTTTGGCAGCCATTAGCGCACCTCGCTAGAATCGACGCCGGGCACGCGGCGGCAGGAATACTCGTCCGTGGCAAACTTAGGCACTTGCACGGTCTCGAGCTCGCGGGCAAGCGCGGCCGAAAGCTCGATGCCGGCGGCGCGGCGCGCGGCCCGCACGGCAAGCGGCGCCGAGATGCGACAGCGGTACTCGGCCGAGCCCCACAGGTTGGTGCCGTAGCTCAGCGCGCGCACGGATGCGGCAAGGGCGCGAAGCTCGTCCTCGGAAGGCTGCTCGCTGGTAAGGCCGCACGCCGCGCCCTGCAGCAGGGTCGCGCGCAGCGGACGGGCACCCACGGTGACATGCCAGCTGTTGTCCCACCAGGCGGCGGTGACGTTTAAGGAGGGGAAGTCGGTCGCGGCCTTGCGCACGGCCTCATAGCTCGCGCGGTAGTCGTGCTTAACGACCACGACGTGCTCGATCACGTCGCGCACGTAGCCCATGTCAACGAACTCGGCGAGCGGCACGCGGCCGGCACCCGTCAGCTCAACATAGGAATCGAGCGCGAGGAAGGCAGAGAGAACGTCCGAGAAGCCAAAGCGGCCGTAGATGCTGCCGCCCACCGTGGCGGTATTGCGCAGCTGCACGCCCACGATGTCGTGGACGGCGAACTCAAAGACATGGTTGACAAGCGCGTTGAGCCCGGCATGGCGCTCGAGCTGGCGCAGGGTGCACATGGCACCGATGCGAAACTCGGTCTCGGTCTCCTCGATCTGATCGAGTCCGCAGGCCGAAAGGTCAATCGCCGTCGCCACACGACGCGAACCCAGACGCATCCAGATGCCGCCGCCCACAATCTTGTTGTTGCGGTTCTTCTGCAAGAGCTCATAGGCTTCGGCCGCGTTTCCAACACGGACGTAGGTACCGAACTTGAGCACGTTCTCCCCCATCTCTCCACTTGTCCAGTACGTTTAAGTGTACCAAACGAGGGGGCGCCGCCATCGTCACCATAGAAAAAGGCTCCCAGCCGGATAGCTGGGAGCCTCATCACATGCTATGTCGAGCGAAGATTTAGCAGACGCCCTGGGCGAGCATGGCGTCGGCGACCTTCAGGAAGCCGGCGATGTTGGCGCCCATGACAAAGTTGCCCTCCTGGCCATACTCCTTGGCGGTGTCGTCCACGTTGTGGAACATGCCGCGCATGAGCTGCTCGAGCTTGCCATCGACCTCCTCGAAGGTCCAGGACAGGTGCTCGGCGTTCTGGCTCATCTCCAGGCCGGACACGAGCACGCCACCGGCGTTAGCAGCCTTACCGGGCATGAAGGCGACGCCGTTCTCCTGGAAGTAGTTCGTGGCCTCGATGGTCGTGGGCATGTTCGCGCCCTCGCCGACCACCTTGCAGCCGTTGGCGACGAGCGCCTGGGCGTCCTCGAGCAGCAGCGTGTTCTCGCGAGCACAGGGCAGCGCGATGTCGCAGGGCAGCTGCCAAACGCCACGGCCGTCGCCCTCGTGCCACACGGCGTTGGGCTTCTCGTCAACGTACATGGCGAGCGTGACGCCCTTGTCGTGGCCGGAGCGCTTCTTGTTGTAGACATGCTCGAGCACGGTGTAGTCGATGCCGTCGGGATCCTCGACCCAGCCGTGGGTGTCGGAGCAGGCCAACACCTTGCCGCCGAGCTGGGCGACCTTCTGGACCGCGTAGATGGCGACGTTACCGGAGCCGTGAACGACGACGTTCTTGCCCTCGAAGGACTCGCCGCGGCTCTTGAGGTACTCGTCCACAAAGTAAACCAGACCGTAACCGGTGGCCTCGGTACGGGCGAGCGAGCCGCCAAAGGAGAGGCCCTTGCCGGTAAGGACGCCGGTCCACTCGTTAGTCAGGCGCTTGTACTGACCGAACAGGTAGGCAACCTCGCGGCCGCCAACGCCCAGGTCGCCGGCGGGAACGTCGGTGTTGGGGCCAATGTGGCGATAGAGCTCGGTCATGAAGGACTGGCAGAAGTGCATGATCTCGTTGTTGGACTTGCCCTTGGGGTCAAAGTCGGAGCCGCCCTTGCCGCCGCCCATGGGAAGGGTGGTCAGGCTGTTCTTGAGAATCTGCTCCAGACCCAGGAACTTGAGCATACCCAGGGTAACCGTCGGGTTAAAGCGCAGGCCGCCCTTGTAGGGTCCAATGGCAGAGTTGAACTCGACGCGATAGCCGCGGTTGACCTGAACCTTGCCCTGGTCGTCGACCCAGGGAACACGGAACATGACGATGCGCTCGGGCTCGACGAGGCGCTCAAGCAGGGCGGCCTCCTCGTACTCGGGATGGGCGTCGAGCGCCGGCTGGATGGTGCCGAGGATCTCGGTCGCGGCCTGGATGAACTCAGGCTGCTCGGGATAGCGGGCCTTGAGCTCTTCGAGAACTTTCTGCGTGTAGCTCATGCTTCCTCCAATGATGGGAAACGAAAATGTTGGTCGCGGCACCCTATGCGCCGCGAGCTTTATCGAGTATGGATAATATCGCACTGTTGCAGCAAAGTTTCGCATAAGCCGACGAGCAGATGTTTCGTTTTGATTACGATGCAGGTAGAAGCGTTTTTGAGTGTCTGACGCGCAAAACCCGTGTTTCAAACCTGTTTCGTCCACGTGTTCCAAACCACCACAAAGGGGACAGGCACCTTTGTGGTGGTTTTGGTAGCTAGAGGACGAGCTGGTGGTAGTCGGCGGGGGTTACGCGGCCCTCGGTGGCGGCGCGGAAGGCGGCGAGGGCATCGCCCGAGAACGGCATGACCCAGCACAGGCCGCAGCCGGCGGTGATGGAGCCGGGCAGCGGCATGATGCGCCCGGGCACACCGGCGGCAAGGCACAGTTGCTCGCATTCCATCACATCGAAGGTGCTGTCGAACGACACGATGATCTTGCGTTCGTGGTCGAGGGCATCACCGGACGGGCCTTCGCGGTGTGCCTCACGATACGCCGCGGCGGCCGCTTCCTCTTCCGCGGTGTGCCCGCAGCCTCCGCAGCCGCAAGTACAAGGCTCGGACCCATCGCAAGTGCAAGGTTCCCCGGTATCGGGGCAGATATCGTGAGACATGGCAACTCCCATCGTCTAGGCGAGTAACTCGGCCGCCGCAAACTCCTCGGGCGTATTGACGTTTTCGAAGCAGAGCGTGGAGCCGGCGGCCTTAACGATCTGCAGCTCATCCATATAACCGGCCTGAACGCGATTGATCAGGCAGCGAATGCGCTGGCGATCGCAGGCGAGTAGCTCTTGGGCAACCGGCGCACACGCGTCACGGCGCCAGACGGCACAAAGCGGCTCAATCCCCCGCTCCTCACGCGGCACGCACACGTCGAGCGCCTCGGCCTCGACACGATCGGCAAGCGCGCCGATGAGTTCCGGCGAGACAAACGGCATATCGCAGGCGACGATCGCCGCAAGGGGCAACCGAGCGGCAGCCAGCGAGCTCGCGATGCCGCGCATGGCACCGGCGGGGCCGTCGACGTCCATGACTACGCGGGGGCGCAGCCCGTCAAACGTGCATTCCTCAAGGTAGGCCAGCTCACTGGGTCGCGACGTGGTCACGACCAACTCACCGGCAACTGGCGCCAACCGACCCAGCACGCGCTCGATGAGCGGCTCGCCGCAAAACAACATCCGCGCCTTGTCGCAGCCCATGCGCGACGACAGCCCGCCCGCCTGGACGACACAAGAAAGATCGGCACGTCTTACGGTAGTCATACGGCAAAACACCTCCATCGGCATGCTCGAAACCCGGTGCACGAAGCTAAATACCGCCGCCGAAATAGCGGCGCTACGAAAAGCTCGTGCAAAAACAAAACAGCGCCTTTGCGGCACGCAGCAAGACCGCGAGCACAAAAGCGCTGGTAGCGTATGGCGGGAACGTATGTGAATCGAACACATCCAAGACGTTTTGCACGCCTCGCAACGGTTTTGAGGACCGCGGAGCCCACCGGAGCCCATCCGTTCCCAAGTGCGCCGGTATTTTACCAAACTAGCAGGGTAGTCTTTTTGGGACGGGGCTTTTTTAGCTGCCCCATCCGGAGCCCTCAAAGCTTAAGACATATTTGACATGGGGTAGCTAAAAAAGCCCCGTCCCAAAAAGACTGACCTGGCACCGCGCCACAAAAACGGGCCATCTACTACGTTTGACCGGCATGGGTCGACCATACACACGTTTTTAGAAAATCGGCAAACCGTCTACCTGCGGTTTTAATTTCGCGAATTTCGGAATGGTTGAGGATAGTCGGCTGAACGTAGTAGATAGGCCCCTTTCGTGGCGACTGGCCCGATTCAAGGCTCAAGGTGGCCAGCTTCAGCTGGCCACCCTCAAAAGTTGCGGTGGAATAGTTCCTGGAAGAGGCATCTAAACCGGAAAACAGGAACTATTTCACCGCAACTGATAAGGGTGGCCTAGCGCAGGGAGCGCAGGCCGCCGGCTTCCTTGTCGAGCACCGTAAAGCGCACGGCATCCAGGTGCTCCAAGATGCTGATCGCACGCTTGCGCGACACACCCAGGGCCTCGCGCAGCACGCTCGTGGTGGCGGCGCCACCGGCATCGGCGATGGCGGCGGCAACAAGCTCGCGCGCATGGGCCTCGGCAGCAGCGGACAGGGCAACGTCGCGCTCAATCTTTACGATGGAACGGTTGAGCGAAAGCTCGCGCAGGGCACGCGTCATGGTGTCGCGATCGAGCTGCAGTTGCTCGCCCACCTCGGGCAACGTCGGTGCATCGAGGCCGGCTTCGTCCAGCAAGGAAACGATGCGCTCGCAAGCCTCGTGCACCACGCGCGCCGCGGCGGCAGCGGAGTGCGGGTCGAACACTTCGGCGCCCTCGGCGGCGCAAACGCCACGCGAGCAGCCCTCGGCAATCAGAGCCGCGGCAACGTCTTCATCAGCAGCAGGCCACGCAGCATGGGCAACGGCGCCGGGCGTAAAGCCCGTCTCCTTGGGAGACGCCGCATGCATGGCTGACAGGGTCGCCGCCAGTGCATCCATCGCGGCGTCGAGCACCACGGCGTCCGCCAAGAGGTCCGAATCACCCACGACAAGCTTGCGAACGGAGCCCTGCGCCACCAGCCCGCGCAGTGCGGCATCGACCTCGCCGACACCAAGATCCAAAGCCTCGGCAACATCAACCACCGTAACCGGCAGCGTCTGCAACGCTAGCCAAGCGCCCACACCGCCCGCGATATCGCCGGACTCAAGCGCCGCAAACAGTGCGCGCTCGCCGGCAGAAAGCTCGCGCGAGCGACGGCAGCGCGAAAGCAGCACGCGCCCGCCGCCGATGAGCATAACGGGCGAATACGACAGCACCACGGCATGGTCTCCGGCACACAGCGGCAGCGGCTCCTCCAGGCGCACCTGCACGGTACGGGTCTCGCCCACCGCCATGGGGGCCTCGCCCTCCAAAAGCATGATGCGGCCGACGACCTCGGCCGTGCCGGCCATCACATGCACGCGCGCGCCCGACTCGAGCACGCGCGGCTTGGTGCCCTCGCGGCCCAGGTAGGTGAACGTCATCATAAAGCGCAACGTCTGACCAAAGCGGCCCGCCACGCCCAGCATCTCGCCACGGTCAAGCGCCGCGACACCGTCGCCAACCAGGTTGAGCGCCACACGCTGACCGGCCAACGCCTGCGGCGTATCGCCATGCACCTGAATCCCACGCACACGACAGACCGTACGCGACGGCAAAGCCATCAACTCGTCGCCCACCGCAACCGGCGCATCGTGCAGCGTTCCCGTCACGACAGTGCCGGCACCCTTGATCGTAAAG